>JAGGZF010000068.1 GCA_021162155.1 bacterium | reverse complement strand
TCCTTAACTGATTGTTTTTTCTTTAATTTCCGCATATAGTTTTATCTTATCACTGCCTTTATCGCAGTTAATGCTTTATAAATTTTCTTCATCTCTGCTTCTACTTCTGCAGCAGTTAAAGTTTTTTCAGGAGAACGAAAAACTAAGTGAAAAGAAACGCTATATTTCCCTGTTTCTCTAACCTTCTCTTCATATATATCAAACAAGTCCACATCCTCTAAATAGCGAGGTGCTGCTTTTTGAATAGTCCTTACTATTCTTTCTACAGAAGTGCCTTGGGGAACAAACAGAGATATATCTCTTATTACAGCAGGAAATCGAGGAAGAGGCTGAAATTCCCTCTCTGTATTAATCAAAGCTAATAATCTTTCTAAATCAAACTCCCAAAACACTACACTTCCCTTAATATCATAAAATTGCAACCACTTTTGGGGCACCGCAGCTACAATGCCTATTTCATTATTAGAAGAAGAAAAAGATACTCCTGTAACAAAAATATCTTTATATTCGCTCTGCTCCATTTTCTTTTGGAAGTAATCTTCTCTAGTCAAACCCCACTGCTGGAAAAGAGTTTCTCCTAACCCTTTCACTTGATAAAATAAATCCTTTTCTTTTTCTTCTTTACTGGCCAATACTCCCGCAAATACTGTTCGCTCTTGATATTTCTTATCTCTGTAATATCTTTTTCCTATTTCAAAAAACCTTACCTCAGAAACAAAATTAAAATTGTAGGCTACATTTCTTAATAAATTACATAATAGAGTAGGACGCAGAATAGCAAAGCGATTACTTACTGGATTAGATACCTCAATAAAGACCTTCTTCCAAGAAGACGGAAAACACTTTGTCTCTTCTTGTGATATAAGAGAATAATTATACACTTCCTCTAAATGATATCCCCTTAACCAATTCCTAAGTTCCTCTTTAAACTCCCACAACTCATTTTTAGGAGGAACAGTAAGAGGTGCCACAGGGGGCACTGATTTAATATTATCTAAACCGTATAGTCGAGCAACTTCTCCCATAACGTCTTCTGCTATCTGAATATCATTGCGAAAGCAAGGAGGAGAAACCAGAAGATATTTCTTTCGTGATTTTATAGAAAATCCCAGAAGACGCAAGTATCTTTTAATTTCTGAAGAAGTTAAACGCCATCCTAAAAATTTCTCCCATTTTTCCCATTTAACAGGAATAAATCCTGAAGCAAAGGTTCTTTTTTGCCAAGATTTATCTGTTATAATTTCTCCTCCCGCTATTTGTGTAATAAGAGAGAGCAATTGCTCCATTCCGTACTGGGCTAATTCTGGAGTGAGTGAATGCTCAAACCGCCAAGAAGCATCAGTTCTTAACTTTAATTTTTGACTAGCCCTCCTTATAGCAGGACCAAAAAAATTAGCACTCTCTAAAACTATATTTTTGGTATGAAGATCAACTTCTGCTTTTTCTCCCCCTTTTATCCCTGCAATCGCAATAGGGTCTTGAGCGTCTGCAATAACCATTATCTGTTCATCTAAAGAATAAGTTTTCTTCTCTAAAGTAACTATTTTTTCTCCTTGTCGTGCCTGCCGAATAATAATTTCTGGAGGGGAGGAAATTTTATCATAATCAAAAGCATGTAAAGGTTGGCCGGTTAATAACATTACATAATTGGTAGCATCTACTATATTATTAATAGACCTTAAGCCACAATCTTCTAATTTCTTCCTTAACCATAAAGGCGACTGCTTTACTTTAACTCCCCTAATTAAACTACACACATAAAGAGAACAATTCGGGCTTTGTATTTTAATTTTAAGAAAATCGTTTAATCCATATTGAAGAGGAGGCAACTTCACTTTAGGAAGGGATACTTTCCTGCCCAATATTGCCCCTATTTCTCTGGCTAAACCTAAATGCCCACTTAAATCGGCTACTCTATTGGGCAATAAATCAACATCCAAAATCGCTCTCCTCCGGAAAGAATAAACCTCTGTCTCTGCCAGATATAGCGTTAATATCCGGGCTAACTTAGAAGGAGGAGGTAATTCAGGAACCAGTTCTTGGAGCCATTTATAAGAAAAACGCATAATAATTTCAGAATTGTTTTAAGAATCTAATATCAGAACTAAAGAATAATCTAATATCGGGTATATTATATTTAATCATTGCTATTCTCTCCACGCCCACACCAAAAGCAAATCCTTGCCACAAATTTTTATTATATCCTACTGTCTCAAATAAATCTGGATGAACCATTCCTGCTCCCATTATCTCCATCCATTCCTGCGCTCCTGATTTTTTATTTCTTATCTTTATATCTACTTCTACTCCGGGGGAAACAAAAGGAAAATAACTAGGCCTAAACCGAATTTTCACCTTTTGCGAAAAAAGTCCTCTGATTGCTGTCTCTATAATATCTTTAAAATTGGCTAAACTAACTTCTTCATCTACCATTAGTCCTTCTACCTGATGGAACTGGATATCATGAGAGACATCAGTCGCTTCATGACGAAAACATCTTCCGGGAACAATAATCCTAAAAGGCGGCTGATGTTTCTCCATATATCTTATCTGTACGGGACTGGTATGTGTCCTTAACAACAATCTCCCTTTCTTAGAAACGGACTTCAGCCATAAAGTATCCCACATATCCCGAGCCGGGTGAGAAGGAGGAATTCTTAACGCATCAAAATTATAATATTCGCTCTCTATCTCTGGGCCTTCCACTATAGCAAAGCCCAATCTGCTAAAAACCTGAGTTATTTCTCTAAGAGTCAAAGTAAGCGGATGAAGGTGAGAGGTCGGGGCCTTTGTCCCCGGCCGGGAAATATCCCAAGATTCTATTTCTTTTTCCTGTTGAGCTATTCTCTCTTTATTATCTCGATACAATTCCTCTAAAAATTCTCTTAATTTATTGGCTTTTGCTCCTTGCTCCCTTCTCTCTATTAAAGAAAGATTCTTAAGATTAGCGAAAAACAAAGATAAAGCGCTCTTGCGCCCTAAAAATTTTACTCTCCATCTTTCCAAGTCTCTAGAATTATTAATTACAGATATCTCTTTCTTTGCCTGAGCTTTAATTTTTACTAAATCCATTGTTGCTGTTTATATTCTACAATAAAATTCACTTTTTTACAACTAAAATAAAAAGAAAATTGCGAAATTAATAAAAAAGTTGTAGAATAAAAAGAGAAAATACAAAATACTATTATGTCTGGTCATTCCAAATGGGCTAAAGTTAAATATCAAAAAGCAGTAAAAGACCCTAAAAAATCCAAGGCCTTTTCTAAACTGGCTAATCTTATAACAGTAGCAGCCAGAGAGGGAGGCGATCCAGAAAGCAATCCTAAACTTAGATTAGCAGTAGAGAAAGCAAAATCTATTGGAATGCCGAAAGAAAAAATAGAAAGAGCAATACAGAGAGGAACTGGACAATTAGAAGAAGGAGAAAATCTAGAAGAAATTTTTTACGAGGCCTATACTCCGGGAGGAGGGGCTTTGCTAATTCAAACTATAACAGAGAACAGAAATAGAACCTCTAACGAACTACGTCATTTATTGAATACCTATGGAGCGAAGTTGGCTAGCGGCGGAAGTGTGCGTTATCTTTTTCAAGAAAAAGTAAAAGTTCAGATAGATAAGAAAGACTGGAAAGAAGATTATAGCCTCCAAGCCATAGAAAAAGGAGTAGAAGACCTACAAGAGCAACAAGACAAAATTATCTTATATGTATCGCCATCTGCTTTTCCTTCTTTTAAAGACTGGATAGAAAGTGAGATTAAAGTTCCTTACCAGATGGAAATAGATTTCCTGCCTCATCAAACAATCACTATTTCTGAAGAGACAACGAAAAAGCAGATATCAGAACTTTTTGAGGCTCTAAATGAGCACAACGATGTAGAAGAATTTTATTCTAATATAATTCTCTCTTAAATGATTATCAATGATTATTTTAGGAATAGACCCGGGAACCACTAGAACTGGTTTTGCTGTTCTGAGTTTCACCCGAAATAGAATTTCTTTAATAGAGTATGGTTGCTGGGAAACTAAAAAAATTTCTCAAGGAGAAAGATTGCAGGAATTATACAAAAACCTGAATCAGTTAATAAAGAAGAGAAACCCCCGGTATTTGGCGATGGAAAAAGTTTTCTTTTTTAAAAACGTCAAAACAGCCCTTTCTATATCCGAAGCAATAGGTATTGTTCATTTTCTTTCTACTAAACACCATCTATCTCTGATAGAATTAACTCCTTTAGAGGTAAAACAGCAATTAGTAGGATATGGACGAGCTAAAAAAAAGAGTGTTCAAGAACTAATAAAGGCCTGCTTTGGTTTTACTCAGATACCTCAACCAGATGATGCCGCCGATGCTTTAGCAGTAGCATTAGCGGGAATCAATAAGGTATTCAAGAAACTATGAAAAAATTACTTCAATCAATTATCTTCTTTCTTTTTCTTTTACTTTTATTAGGAGGAGGCTACTTACTCTATTTATCTCAGGGGCTACCAGATCCTTCTAATTTTTCTCATAGAGTAGTCGCCCAATCCACTAAAATCTACGATAGAACTGGCAAAATTTTACTTTACGAAATACATAAAGGAGAAAAAAGAAGAGTTTTGTCTCAAAAGGAAGATATCTCACCTTATGTTTTCGCTACTACTTTAGCAGCCGAAGACCATACTTTCTACCAACATCATGGTTTTGTTATTAAGAGTATATTCAGAGCATTAATACATAATCTTCTTCACCCTCACGACCTTCAGGGTGGCTCTACTATTACTCAACAGTTAGCCAGAAACGCTTTTCTCACTTTAGATAAAAGTTTAAACAGAAAATTAAAGGAGGCTATCTTAACAATAGAAATTGAAAAACGATATTCTAAAGACGAAATTCTTCTAATGTATCTGAATCAGGTCCATTATGGCCACAATGTTTATGGAATTGAAGCCGCAGCAGAGTTTTACTTCAATAAACCTGCTCGGGATCTATCCTTAGCAGAATCTGCTTATTTAGCTGCTTTACTAAAAGCCCCTAATTATCTTTCTCCTTACGGTAACCACCGACAAGAATTGGAACAAAGGAAAAATTGGATTCTTCGTCGCCTTCAAGAATTACACTACTATTCTCCTTCTGTAATTCAAAAAGCAATGGCCCAAAAAGTTGTCTTTGCTGTCCCTAGTTTTGGAATCAAAGCACCACACTTCGTAATGTATGTAAGAGACCAACTGTATAAACAATTTGGTAAAGAGGAATTAGAAGAAGGAGGATATACTGTTATCACTACTTTAGATATGAGACTCCAGAATTTAGCCGAAGAATTAGTCCACAAGTATGGCGATTTTAACGAGAAAAAAATAGGAGCGCAAAATATGGCTTTACTGGCTGAGGACCCACACACTGGACAAATTTTGGCTATGGTGGGTTCACGGGATTACTGGAATACAGAGAAAGAGGGAAATGTCAATGCTGCTTTATCTATAAGACAGCCGGGTTCTACTTTTAAACCAATTGTCTATACTGCTGCTTTTCTTAAAGGTTATACTCCTGAAACTGTTATTTTTGATACTGCTTTAGATGGAGTAAGAGCTAATTTCTCTACTGACCCTCAACATCCTTATGAAGTTACTAACTACGACAATAAAACCAGAGGACCGGTAACATTTAGAGAAGCATTAGCGCAATCTCTTAACATTCCTTCGGTAAAAGTACTATATCTTACTGGGATCGATAAAGCCATCGCTCTAGCCCAAAAAATGGGAATTACTACCCTTACTGAACCTCCCTCTCATTACGGATTATCTCTTATTTTAGGTGGGGGCGGAGTAAAACTCAATGAGATGGTAAACGCTTACTCAGTATTTGCTCAAGATGGAATTTATCACCCCCAAGTGGCTATTCTTAAAATAATCGATTCTCAAGGAAAAGTAATTTATCAATACCAACCATCTTCTAAAAAAATCCTCCCTCCCCAGATAGCCAGAATGATAACAGATATTCTTTCGGATAATACTTCTCGTGCCCCTACTTTTGGTTGGCATAGTCCTCTTTATTTCCCTCAGCACCAGATAGCAGCCAAGACAGGAACTGATTCAGAATATAGAGATGCTTGGACTTTGGGATTCTCTACTAATTTAGTAGCAGGAGTTTGGGTAGGAAATAATGACCGGTCTCCAGTATCACCTCAAGGCGCTCCAGGAGTAATGCTAGCTGCTCCCTGCTGGCATGAATTTATGGAAAAATCATTTCAATTTTATCCTCCGGGAAACTTTATTAAACCCCTTCCTTCGAATCTACCTTCCAGACCTATGTTAAATGGAAAATATATAAATTTGAGAAAATATATTAATCCCAACAACAACGACACCCAAGTCATTCCTGAAATTCATTCTATCCTTTATTATGTAAATAAAGACGATCCTTTAGGCCCCTGCCCTGTAAATCCTTCTTCTGACCCTCAATTTTGGAACTGGGAAATTCCAGTTCTTCTTTGGGCACAAAAAAATATCCCTGATTTTCCCTTAAAATATAATAAAATTATAAGCCCGGAATACCGCGCTGAAGATTGTCAGAGCTCTAATGATTTCATTCAACTACCCCCTCTTCCCATTATTCAGTTCATTCAACCTCATTTAGGAGAGTATATTTCTGGAGATTATAAATTAAAAGTAAAAGTAAGTTCTCCGGCAGGAATAAAAGAAGTAAAAATTTTCCTTAATCAGGACTTACTAACACCAATATCACAAGATAACGATATTTATTCCGTTACTTTACCCTATAATAAACTTCGAGAGCAAAATAAAATAGTAGTTGAAGTTGAAGATAAATTAGGACAACAAAGTAATTCCTCTCTTATAATATTTAAGAGAT
>JAGGZF010000076.1 GCA_021162155.1 bacterium | reverse complement strand
TTTATTAGACAGAGAACCAGTGTAAATAAAGTCTGCTTTGAGATAAGGCAAAGTGTCATCATTAGTCCTCTCTAAGAGAACAAATTCTCCGGGTTTTACCCATAATTGAGGAAAAATCACTTTTATACTGCCCTTGTTATCTTTTAACTGCCAACCGGTTAAATCCACATCAGAAGAAGAAATATTTTTTAGTTCTATCCATTCGTCATAAGAACTGACGGATGTCCCCATCCAGGCTATTTCCGAAATAATAACTTTATTATGAGCAGGCCTGTGAAAGGAATTAAATGAACATTGATGTTCTTTAGGTAAAGTAGAGGAGGTAGTGGGCTTAACAATTGTAGTGGTAGTAGTTACAGAGGTTGTAGTAGTCACAGAAGTAGTTGTAGTTAATGGTTTTGTAGTAGTCGTGATAGAAGGGTGTGAAGATGTTTTGGAAGATATTGGAGAAGATGGTGTTTTAGAGGAAGCAGGGGGTAAAGAAGATGATTCAGAATCTACAATAAGATAATCCGGAGAACGATGAAAAACATCCTGAATAAATTTATTCATTCCTCCAAAAGCAGCCGCTAATAAATTGCTCTCCTGACTAGATATAAATTTCTGTTTATCGTTAATTCGAGACACTTCATCAAAAAATAATTTTATAACAGCAGCGCTCCCCCTGGTGGCTGTAGATGATAATCTTTCCCAATAATCCTTAAGTACCAGTTCATCTTCCAAACTATACATAGTAGGCCCTGACAATAATCGCCATCCTATCTGAGGTAAAATTAGAGCCAAGTGATACAAATTGTGATTCTCATCTTCTCCCATAACATAGTAGCGTATTTCTCCATTTACTTTCTCCGGAACTTTATAATACACCGGCTGAGGAAACTGGTATGGAGAACCTGCAATAGTATCCGGACTATAAAAATAATGATTGGAGTAAAATGCTACTTTATCAAAGCACTCATTTAAATTGAGACATAAATCTGAAGAGGAGAGTATTAAATCTCCTCCAGATAGAGAATTCAAAACCTCTTCTCTTTTGGCATAATTTTCCAAAGGACTAGTGGCAGAAGGAAGAAGAAATATATGAACATTCTGTCGAGTGTGCTCTGGGACACTCATATCCTGAATAAGATGAAGAATGTGCCCTAAAGCAATAAAAGCCTTCTTCTTATGGCCTTTAACATATTCATAAATAGCCCTCTGCCAAGTATAATTGGTGCGCGAAAACACAGGACTTCTAACTACTGGCCCCAATAAGGAGTAATATAAAGGGTCATATACTGCTTGAGCAAATGGATTTTGAGCCCAATTAGGTGCTGTTAATACTGGGAATTTTGCTTCACTACCTAATAATTGCCAGGATTTATGATATACAGGGTCATAAAAATGATTAAGGCAACGCCCGTCGTCATCCTCGTCTATACTTCCTTGCTCCAGCCACCGCTTTTCTGCCTCTGTTATAAGAGGAGTAAATTTCTGATTATATAAATTCACGCCCCAATTAGTAAGAATAGGGTGAGTAGCATAAGCATCATAAGCATTAGCAGGAGGTACTGCCGCAAAAGTTACAATAAAGAGAAAGTAAATAAAAAGCAGCGGTGTTTTCTTCATATACTTCCCGCTGTTTTCTTGTTTTTTAAAACTTTCTTATCTTAAAACTTTAGATATTTTACAAATCAAAACTCTGTTATTTTCCAAATTCCGGCTTGCTTCTTTGTCTTTCCAAAAGAAAATTCTATCTTTTTTAATACTGGCTGAGCAACAAGCACTTTATCATCATTTAAAACATGAATTACATAAGTATTTTTATCTTTATAATCACCACTCTGGTTTTCTTTTTTAAGTAAGTCACTCATCATATCTCCCCATTTTTTCTGTTGTAAAATTAAGGTAAAGAGTTGTTTATAATCTTCCTGTTTTTCTGAAATAAAATACTTTACTGCTCTCTCTATATCCTTCTTCTGCAATGCTTGTAAAAATGCCCGATATGTTTCTTCGGGGGTATCTTCACTATAAATATCATTAGAATATTCTTTCTCCTTTTGTTTTAGCGCGGAAATTAAATTCTGAGTTTGTCGATGATAATAATAGGCCTCCTTTTGAGAGCAATAAAAAGAACCAAACAAAAAGATACCAGTTATTAAAACAACCACCACTAACCCTATTAATAAGATATTTCTCTTATTCATAAATTTGTAAATATTTAATTCTAATATCTTTTCTCAGAATCCCTGTATAGGGCCCTGAAGAAAAAAACAGCGGGGGAAAATCTTCAGAACCCTATACAGAGATTCTGACACCCGCTGTTTTATTTACTACATAATATATCAAAAACGCGTGAGCAGTCAAGAGTAATTGTGGATAACTAAGAAGAAGTGTCTGGTGTGTTTTCTTCTTTTTTATTTTCTTTACTTTCCTCTTTGTTATCCTCTTTAATTTTATCTGTAGTTTCTTCTAAGTTTTGTTCTTCTGGTTTTTGTTCGGTTTTTGTTTCTTCTTTTTTCTCTTCTTTTGCTTCAGTTTGCTTTTCTTCTGTTTCTGTTGTTTCTGTTTTTCCTGCACTCTCTGTCTTTTCTTCTTCTGCTTTCTTTTCCTCAGTTTTAACTTCTTCTTGTTCCTTCCTTTTAGATTTAATTTTAATCTTTCTTTTAGGCCCAGGCAGAATATTTGCCGTTACTAACAAATTAAAGCAAGAGTCAGAGGGCTGCGCCCCTTTACTCAACCAATACTTAATTCTTTCTTCTTTCAGTTCAAATTTATCATTATGAGGATTCCACCACCCTAAAATCTCAGTAAATTTTCCGGTGACTACACTTCTTTTAGAATCTACTGCTACTACTCTAAAAATCTTGTCTTTTTTCTTCCCAACTTTTACTAAACGTAAGACCAACATATTATTCTTCTTGAATTTTTAGCACTTTTTGCTTGCTCTTCTCTAACTTAGGTAACTTAATAGTTAATAAACCATTCTTCAAAACCGCTTTGGCTTTATCCACTTCTATTTCTTTAGGCAAAACTAAAGCCCGGGAGAAAGGACCCCAGAAGCACTCATTGTAATATATTTTTTCGATATTCTTTCCTTCGCTCCTTTCTCTCTTTCCTTTAATAGTAATCATATCGTTAGTAATAGATATATCTAAATCGCTACTCTTTACTCCGGCAATTGCGGTTTGAAGCACCAACTCATCTTTAGTTTCATAAAGGTCTATTGCCAATTCTCCTTCTTCCTCGTCTATAGGCCAATCTTGAGGTGGTTCATTGTTCATTGGGATTTTTGTTGCAGATGCCATAAATTTATATATGATAGTTTTATATAATAATTTATTTAATAATTTATATTTTTACATTTTAACCTTAATTGTTAGTAATAAACAATGGGTTTTCTGATATGTTTTAAGGAGTCAAATACCCATAAAAGAAAAATGGTCGCTCCAAAGAGAACAAAAGTTATCAAATAAACTGCTTCGCCTCCCCAATTTATAATAGCAACATTGAATATCCAATGCAATATAATAGCAAAAAATAGGCCCCAATACAATGGTTTCTTTTGTTTTTTCAGCAGAGATAGGGCCCAACCATATCCTGCTATTCCAGAACATAAGGCATGGATCAAGTTAGCGCCCACAAAACGCAGAGCAAGAACAGGAAAAATGCTGGGTAAAATACCTCCATTATTAAGCCAGTTAAAAGAAACTAAAATATTCTCCACAGTACCAAACCCTAAAGCCAACACTATCAAATAAATCATAGCATCTATTGCTTCATCAAAATACCTATCTCCCCGTAAAACTAATTTAGCGCTGAAAAATTTAGCCAATTCTTCTATTACAGCAACCATCCCATAAACTACTAGAGATAAAGAAAAAGCAATATTGTTTACATTTTTTATTTGCAGTAACTTTAAGAAGGCATTTTCTCCAAACCACACTACCGGAGTAATTGCCATACCTAAGAAAAAAAGAATTAAAAGCCAGCGGGTTGGCTCTGGCTTTCTAATATCTTGCCACAAGAAAAATATCAACCAGAAAGCAATTGGAACTACTCCTAAAAAAGTTGCTAGAAGAAAATATATCATAAAGGCCATTTCTCTACCATTAATAATTGAGCAGCAGAGGAAGATTTAGGCAAGCGTTGCCAGATTGCTTCGGTTACAAAAGGCATAAAAGGATGAAGCATTTTAAGACAATCGGTCAAAACAGAATATAATACATATTGAGCAGAGGCAACCTGATTTTTTCCTTTAATTCTGATTTTCATTTCCTCAACAATTTTATCTGCAAAAGTGTGCCAAAAGTATTGATAGAGAGTTTCTCCTGCTAAAGAAAAACGATAATTATCTAAATGCTGAGTAACTTTTTTCTTTACTGAATTAAATTCCTGTAATATTTTCTTATCCTCGGGTATAGGTTCTATTTCCTTCTCAGGATTAAACCCTTCTAAGTTTAGCAAAACAAAACGAGCCACATTCCATATTTTATTAGCAAAATTACGATAGCCCTTTATTTTCTCCTCAAATATAATTATATCTTTCCCGGCTGTATTCCCTATCACTAAAGCCATCCTTAAAGCATCTGCTCCATAAGTATTTACTACTCCTAAAGGATCTATCACATTTCCCTTAGATTTAGACATTTTCTGTCTATCCTTATCTCTAACCAATCCGTGTAGATATACAACTTCAAAGGGCACCTTTTTAGTTCTGTAAAGACCTAACATAATCATCCGTGCTACCCAAAAGAATAAAATATCCCATCCTGTTTCCATAACTTGAGTAGGATAAAACCGGGAAAAGTCATTCTCTCCAGTAGTCATTAAGGTGGCAAAGGGCCATTGCCCTGAAGAAAACCAAGTATCCAGCACATCAGGATCTTGTTTTATTTTAGTGCTTCCGCAATAAGGACAACGGGCAGGAGGTCCACTCGGTGAAACAATAATACCTTTTTTCTTGCGACATAATTCACTTTTCTGTTCTTGGCAATAATATACAGGAATCCTTATTCCCCATACAATTTGACGAGAAATATTCCAATCTCTCAAGTTTTCCATCCAATGAAAAAATACTTTTTTAAATCGCGAAGGGATAATTTTAATTTTTCCTGTTTGAACTGCTTCTACTGCTAAATCTCGCAGCGACTTTCCTCCTCTAAAAGGTTTAGTAACTGCTACAAACCACTGGTCCATTAACATCGGCTCTATCGCTGTTCCGCATTTATAACAACGACCTATTTGATGCCAATATTCTTGTTTTTTAACTAAGTAACCTCCTGACTGAAGTATTTCTTCTGCTTTCTTCCTTGCCTGAGAAACAGTTAGGCCTGCCAAAGGTCCAGCGAGTTTATTGAATTTACCGTCAAAGTCCAGAGTTTCTCTGATATCCAAATGATGATCTTGCCCAATTTCAAAATCCAAACTGGCATGCGCTGGAGTTATCTTTAATGCTCCAGTGCCAAAATCCATCTCTACCCTCTCATCCGCTATAATAGGAATCTTCCTTTTGGTAATAGGTTCTATTACCTCTCGCCCCAACACAGAACTATATCTTCTATCTTTAGGATTAACCGCTATAGCTACATCTCCAGGAATAGTTTCCGGACGAGTAGTAGCCACAGTAATATATTCTCCTGAATTATCAGCAAAGTCATAACGGACAAAATAAAGATAAGTTTTTTCCTCAGTATATTTTACTTCTAAATTAGAAAAAGCAGTACGATGATAAGGACAATAATTTACTATCCTTTTGCCTCTGTAAAGTAATCCGTCTTTCCATAACTGATAAAAGGTTTCGTAAACAATGCTTACTATATCTTCATCCAAAGTGAATTTTTCCCGGGACCAGTCGCAAGAAGCGCCTAAACTTTTTAATTGTTCTTTCACTATTCGCTTATTTTTTTGAGTATATTCCCATAATTGACGGAAGAACTCTTCCCGTCCTAAAGAAAAACGATCCTTGCCTTGTTGGGCTAATTTTCTTTCCCACACAACCTGAGTTTCAAACCCAGCATGATCAGTTCCGGGCAGCCACAGAGCTCTCTTTCCCCTCATTCTCTGATATCTAATCATAATATCTTGCAAAGAAACAAAAACAGCGTGACCTATATGAAGAGGGTCATTAGCATTGGGGGGAGGCATAATAATAGTGAATGATTCTTTTCTTTCACCCGGCAATTTATCAGGATTAAAATATCCTGACTCCTCCCACAGATGGTAAATTTCTGGTTCTAATTCTGAAGCCGGATAAGCAGAAGGTAATTTTTCCATAAATTTTTATATATCCAGATTTTTTACCTTTTGAGCATAAGCCTGAATAAAGGATTTTCTGGGAAGCACTTCTTCTCCCATTAAAACATCAAAAAGACGGTCTGCTTCTTCTGCGTCTTCTATAGTAACCTGCTTCAAAATTCTTTTTTGAGGATTCATAGTAGTTTCCCACAATTGTTCAGGATTCATCTCACCTAGTCCTTTATATCTCTGAATAGTAACTCCTTTTAATTCTTCCAAAGAAGCGGTTTTTTCTTCTCCAGTGCTTTCTACCTGAAAAACTGCTTCTTTTTTATTCTCTTGTACTAATTTTAATTTCTTCACTTTTTTTCCTTTATTCTCTTGAACTGCGGACTTTGTCTTTATCATCTTCTTGAGAATTTGTTCCTTTTCTCTATCTGAGTAAGCATAATAAACCTCCTTTCCTTTCTGAATACGATATAAAGGTGGTTGAGCAATGTACAAGAAGCCTTGTTCTATTATCGGTCTAAAATAACGGAAGAATAAAGTTAATAATAAAGTTCTAATATGCGCCCCATCACTGTCGGCATCGGTAGCAATAATAATTTTATGATAGCGTAATTTAGATATATTAAAATCTTCACTTATAGCCGTACCCAAAGCAATAATAAGTGCTCTTATTTCTTGAGAAGACATCATCTTATCAAAGCGCGCTTTCTCTACATTTAATATCTTTCCCCTTAAGGGTAAAATGGCTTGAGTATTTCTATCTCGAGCCATCTTAGCACTCCCTCCAGCGCTTTCTCCTTCTACTATAAAAAGTTCTGCTTCTTCTGCCTTTCTGGTAATACAGTCGGCTAATTTCCCGGGCAAAGTGGCGCCCTCCAGTGCTCCTTTTCTCAAAATATTCTCTTTAGCTTTCTTAGCTGCCTGCCTGGCCCTTGCAGAAAGGAGACACTTCTCTACAATTTTCTTGGCGTCATTTTTATTTGCTTCTAAAAATTCTCTGAATCGCAAGGACATAACCTTCTCTACCGCAGTTCTGGCTTCTGGATTCCCCAACTTTGCTTTAGTTTGCCCTTCAAACTGAGGCTCTCTTAATTTAACACTCACTATAGCTACTAACCCCTCTCTAACATCTTCACCGGTAAAATTAGAAGTATTCCCTTTGAAATAATTATTCGTTTTAGCCCAGTCGTTAAGCACTCTAGTCAGGGCACTTCTAAAGCCAGTAAGATGCATTCCTCCTTCAGGGGTATATATGTTGTTAGCAAATGCCAATTCCAAAGACTCTGAATCATCTACATAAACCAGCCCTACTTCTACCAAAATATTCTCTTTTGTCTCTTTGGTATAAAATATCTTTTTTACAATGGGCGAATTATGTCTAGTCAGATATCTTATGAAAGTAGGAATACCATTTTCAAAATGAAAAGTATAACTGGGAAGAGCAGCATTAGGGCGATAATCAAAAACTCGAATAGTTATACCTCCTGTTAAATAGGCCTGCTGACGCAGGTGATCCAAAATCTTCTTTATATCAAATTTAATTTCCGGAAATATCTGAGGGTCGGGTTCAAAAGTTATAGTAGTGCCAGAGGCAGAGCATTTTCCTTTCTTCTTCAGTTTGGTAACAGGTTTTCCTCGGGAATATTCTTGACAATAAAGATTCCCTCCTCTACAAACTTCGGCTACCAGATGTTGAGAAAGAGCATTCACTACTGATACTCCTACTCCGTGTAACCCGCCTGCTACTTTATACGATTTCCCTCCAAACTTTCCTCCAGCATGCAAAGTACACATTACTGTCTCCAATGCTGACTTTTTAGTTTTAGGATGGATATCTACCGGGATACCTCTTCCGTCATCAGTTACTCTTACTTTATTACCCTCCAACAACTCCACCTGAATATTTTTAGCATATCCAGCCATTGCTTCATCAATAGAATTATCAATAACCTCCCAGATAAGGTGGTGCAATCCGCTAATCCCAGTGGAACCAATATACATACCCGGTCTTCTTCTTACCGGCTCTAATCCTTCTAAAATATAAATGTCCTTAGCAGTATAAGAATCTTCCTTAACTGATTGTTTTTTCTTTAATTTCCGCATATAGTTTTATCTTATCACTGCCTTTATCGCAGTTAATGCTTTATAAATTTTCTTCATCTCTGCTTCTACTTCTGCAGCAGTTAAAGTTTTTT
>JAGGZF010000031.1 GCA_021162155.1 bacterium | reverse complement strand
GCATATAGAAGTGAGAGGAGAAGTGTTATTGACTAAAAAAGAATTTTTCAGGATTAATAAAGAAAGAATAAAAAAGGGACTAACTCCTTATGCCAATCCCAGAAATGTAGCAGCAGGATCTGTAAGGCAGTTGGATCCTAAAGTAACTGCTTCTCGCAGGTTGGATTTTTATGCCTATGAGTTGATTACAGAAATGGGGCAAAGGACCCATGAAGAGAAACATTTAATTTTGAAAGCATTAGGATTTAAGACCCATACTGATAATAGGAGGGTGGATAGTTTAGAAGGAGTTTTTCAGTTTCATGATGAATTAGCCAAAAAGAGAAATAAGTTGCCTTATGAGATTGACGGCACTGTCATTATTGTAAATGATAATCATTATTTTGAGATGCTGGGTGTAGCAGGCAAGGCGCCCCGAGGAGCAATTGCGTATAAGTTTTCTCCCAAGGAGGCAACTACTATAGTAGAGGATATTGTAGTTCAGGTGGGAAGAACAGGGGTTTTAACTCCTGTGGCTATATTGAAGCCGGTAGAAGTTGGGGGAGTAACTATTTCCCGGGCTACTCTTCACAATAAGGAAGAGATAAAAAGGTTGGGCTTAAAAATAAAAGACACAGTAATAGTTTCTCGGGCTGGAGATGTGATACCTCAAATAGTAAAAGTGCTTCCTCACCTACGAACTGGAGAAGAAAGAGAATTTAAGATGCCTAAGAGGTGTCCTATATGCGGCACCAAAGTGGTAGAAGACGAGGGAGGAATAATAGTGCGCTGTCCTAATCCACAATGTCCGGCGCGCTCTTTGGAGCATCTGTATCACTTTGTAGGAAAGGGAGCATTTGATATAAAAGGAGTTGGTCCTAAACTAATAAATAGATTGCTGGACGAAGGGATTATTCAGGATGCGGCAGACCTCTTTGCTTTACAAGAAGGAGATATTGCAGCTTTGGAGAGATATGGAGATAAATCAGCCCATAATATCATAACAGCAATTAATAATTCTAAAAGAATTCCCTTTAATAGATTTCTGTATGCTTTAGGTATTAGACATTTAGGAGAAGAGAATGCTCTTATTTTAGCTAGATTATTAGAGAATCAGTTGTCTCAAAGGAAACTGGAACTTAATGTAAAAAACTTTATCTCTGTTGCTACAGAACTCCAAAAAGAGGTTTTAGAAAAAATACCAGATATCGGTCCTAAAATAGCCCAATCAATAACCGATTGGTTTCATCATAAGAGAAATATTCAATTTCTCCAAAAATTTATTCCCTATAATATTCAACTAATTCCTGTTTCTAAATCTTTGAGCAAAAGTAATAAATTCAAAGGAAAAACATTTGTGTTTTCCGGTGCTTTAGAATCTATGACCAGAGAAAAAGCCAAAGAAGAAGTTAGAGCGCGAGGAGGAAAAGTGTCTGAAAGTGTTTCTCAGAAGACAGATTATGTAGTAGTGGGGAAGAAACCAGGCTCAAAATATCAACGCGCTCTTCAATTAGGAGTTCCAATTATTACAGAAGAAGAATTTTGGAAAATGTTGTAATTTTCAAATAAAGTTTTTAATTTTTTAAATTTATGAATTTAGATGAGGTTAATCATCTTTTAGAGTTATCCCGAATAAAAATAGGTGAGGAAGAAAAGAAAAAATTAGCTGCAGAGTTAGGGCAGATTTTACAATATGTAGAGAAACTTAAAGAGGTCAATGTTTCTGCTACTGAGCCAATGAATGGTGGGACTAATTTAGAGAATATTTGTCGAGCAGACAAGGTGAAACAAGAGAGTCCTGATTATTCAGGATATCTGAAAAAAGCCGCGCCTAAAATAGAAGATGGCTACTTTAAGATCCCTCCTATATTTTAGAGAATATATTTTAAAAGAATATATTTTAGAGAATAAAAGCCGAATATGATTAAAGAAATACATCGCAAATTAGCCCAGCGAGAAATTTCAGTAACTGAATTAGTTCAGCGCTATTTATCTACTATAAAAGACAAAGAAGAACAGATTAAAGCATTTATTACTATAACTGAACAACAGGCATTAGAAGCAGCTCGAAAATTAGATAGTGAAATTCAAGAAGGAAAAGAGTTGGGTATATTAGAGGGAATACCCTTTGCTGTAAAAGACAATATCTTAACTAAAGGGATTAAAACTACTGCCTGTTCTAAAATTTTACAGAATTATATAGGAGTTTATGATGCTACGGTGATACGGAAATTGAAAGAGGCAGGTGCTATTATTTTAGGGAAAACTAATATGGACGAGTTTGCTATGGGTTCTTCTACAGAGAATTCCGCTTTTTTCCCCACTAAAAATCCTTGGGATGAGCGGAGGGTTCCTGGTGGTTCTTCTGGGGGTTCTGCTGCAGCAGTAGCAGCACAAATGGTTCCTTTTGCATTAGGTTCTGACACAGGGGGCTCTATCAGACAGCCGGCAGCATTTTGTGGAATTGTGGGATTTAAGCCCAGTTATGGTGCAGTTTCTCGCTATGGTCTTATTGCTTTGGCTTCCTCGTTGGATGTAATAGGACCTCTGACTTTGTCAGTAGAAGATGCAGAAATAGTGTTCCGGGTTATATCAGGGAAGGATGATTTGGATTCTACCTCCTATGATTTACGTGCTTGCTCTCTACCTAAGGAAAAGATAACAGTTGGAATACCTCAAGAGTGTTTTTCTCAAGGATTGGATTCAGAGATAAAAGAAAATATGGAGAAAACGATAGAGAAATTAAAAGCAGCAGAGATTACGATAAAAACCATAAGTTTACCTTTATTACCTTATTCCTTGGCCTGTTATTATATTATTTTACCGGCAGAAGCGAGCGCTAATTTAGCAAGATATGATGGCATTAGATATTCTCCACTAGATACAGAATTAGAAGGGAATGATTTATTAAGTTTATATTATGATACTCGGGGATTGGGATTTGGGTCAGAAGTGCGTCGGAGAATAGTTTTAGGAACTTTTGTGCTCTCTCGGGGGTATTATGAAGCATTTTACAAAAGGGCCCAAAAAGTAAGGAAGTTAATTACTGAAGAGTATAAAAGAATTTTTTCTGAAGTAGATTTTATAATTTCTCCTACTACCCCCACCTTACCCTTTTTCTTAGGTGAGAAAAAAGATGACCCATTGGCTATGTATTTATCAGATATTTTTACCGTATCGGCTAATATAGCAGGGGTTCCGGCCATAAGCATACCTTCTGGTTTTAGTAAAGAACATCTGCCTATCGGCTTACAAATAACAGCCCCTTATGGGAAAGATTTTTTACTATTAGAATTTGCTAAAAAAATAGAGAAGATAGTTGCTTATGAATAATACATTGTTGCCCTATTATTATTTTTTTAAATATACTATCCTTGCTCTGGATTTCCTTCTTTTATGTGGTATTATTTATTACATTAGAAAATTAAAAGTTATTCAGAACTTTGCCAAAAGTTTAAAAGAGAAATTTGGAATAAATCCACTTGTTCCCTCAGGGGCACGGAGAAAATGGAGAGACATAGAACTATTACTTAAAGAACCACTCTCTTCTTCTTGGAAATTAGCAGTTGTTCAAGCAAGCACCTTTGTATTACAAACATTAAAAAATCTGGGGTATTCCGGAGACAATATAGAAGAAATCCTAGCCCATTTGGAGACACAGAAATATAGAAATTTAAACTTAATAAGAGAAATTTATCAGGTAAAGGAAAGAATCTTACAGGATAGGGAATTTTCCATTACTCACAGTGAAGCACAGAGAATGGTTTTTATTTTAAAAAAGTTTTGGCAAGAATTAATATCTGAATTTATATAAATATGAACAATACTAAAGACCTTACCACAAAAGAACTTGTAATTATAGGAGGTGGCCCGGCTGGGTTAACCGCTGCTATTTATGCTGGTAGAGCTAAGAGAGATACGCTGGTGTTTTTGGGACAGCCCACTGAAGGACAATTAAGATTAGCTATAGATGTGGATGACTTTCCGGGTTTTCCCCAAGGAATAACAGGAACAGATTTATTGAATAAAATGTTAGAGCAAATTAAGAAATTTCAAGTGGAGAGCAAGGAAGAGAATGTTCGTCAGGTAGATTTTCGCCAGTATCCTTTTAAGATAATAGGAGAGAAAGGGGAGGAATTAAGAGCGCGCTCAGTTATTGTGGCTACCGGAGCACGACATCGCTGGTTAGGGTTACCCCGAGAGCAGGAATTAATAGGACACGGAGTTTCAGTATGTGCTATTTGTGACGGATTCTTTTTTAGGGATAAAGAGGTAGCAGTAGTAGGTGGTGGTGATTCTGCTTTAGAAGATGCTCTTTATTTAACCAAATATGCCTCTAAAATATATATTATTCACAGGAGAGATAGCTTCCGGGCAGCAAAGATTTTGCAAGATGAAGTATTACGTAATCGTAAGATAGAAGTAATCTGGGATACCGAAGTAGTGCAATTAATAGGAGATAAACAATTACAGGGAGTAATTATTCACAATAAGAGAACTAATGAAAAAACGGAATTAAAGATAGAAGGTTTATTCTTGGCAATAGGGTTCCAACCAGCCACAGATATTTTTCAGGATCAGTTAGAATTGGACGAGAAGGGATATATAAAAGTTATAGATTATGTTAAGACCTCTCAAGAAGGTGTTTTTGCTGCCGGAGATGTATGCGATTCTCGTTACCGCCAGGCAATAACAGCAGCAGGATTAGGAGCAATGGCTGCTATAGAAGCAGACAGATGGCTAAAAGCAAAAGATAATAAAAATAAATCAAAATAAAAAGAAAAAATATGTGTGGTCCTGTTTGTACTATTGGTTTGAGTGGGGGATTATGGCTATCTAAGATTTTAGGAATTAGTGATTTGACCTTGGGTTTGTGGTCAGGGGCGTTAATTCTTTCTCTTTCTTTACAGTTATATAAATTTCTGCTTAAGAAGAAAAAGATGAGTCCTATAGTTTTTTGGTTAATATTATGTGGTACTTGGTTGGTCACTTTTTTGTTTTCTTGGAACAAGATAAACTGGGGAGATACTGCTAATTATTTTTGTGGAGCACCGAAAATAATTAGCGGCTCATTATTAGGAATGATATTATTGTTCGGTAGCGATTGGCTAAATAATCTACTCCTGAAGAAATTCCACAATAATAAGGTTTATTTTCCCTACCAAAGAGTAATAGTGCCTATAGCAGCATTAATTATTGTAAGTATAATAATAGAAAAAATTATTTGTTAATTTTTTACTACTATGGAGAATGAACAATTTGATAAAATTCTGCAAAAAATTCAG
>JAGGZF010000058.1 GCA_021162155.1 bacterium | reverse complement strand
GGTATGATCTATTTAAATTGATAGAATACTAAACCTAAATCAGTGCTTAATGTCATCTTTCTGCTTGGCAAATGATTACTTAAAAATCTTGCTACTGCTTTTGAGTTATTCGGTTTCGAATAAACCACAACAAACACTTTATAAAATTTAGAAAAGAAACCTGACGATTTCTTTTTGAGATAAAATATTTGTCCTTCAATTTGCTGCTCGGTTTCTAAAAGTTGTGTCCGCATAGATTCTTCGGACATATATTCTTCAGGATAGTTGGAATAACTTTGATAAAGTTTTCTGGGGTGATTGGAAGAAACTCGGTTGGTCTGATAAAGATAAAAACACTCAAATTCTTTCCAAGAAAAATACTTTTTCTTTTTGCCCTTGGAAATTGTAATACCCGAGCTATCTAATCGATATGTTCGTAGTTTATATGGGACAATTTTGTTCAGAAGAAGGACTAAACAGGTTAGTGCTATTATCCCGATTGCTGTATATAACCCTAGAGTAATAGGGCTAATTTCTTCGTAGAGCATTCGCGAGGAAAGATTTCTTTTATAATAGAACAAAAAAGAGACAGCAAGCACGATCAGTATTAACCAAGCTCTGGAAATAAATTCCTTAACTTGCTTTCTTCTTTCCGAGGGGGTTATTGTCCAAGTTAGAACTTCATCATCCATTATAGAAAAGATAATCTGAATTATCTTGTTTCAGAACTTAGGTTCTGGTGCCCAGGGAGGGAGTCGAACCCTCATGAGGTTAAACCTCAACAGATTTTGAGTCTGTCGCGTCTGCCAATTCCGCCACCTGGGCAGGAACTATTATTAGTTAGTATACATTATTATAATGAGTTTATTCAAGTTTATAGGCAAAAACGGCAATTTATAGTATAATAGAAATAGTGAAATAGTTTGTTTAAATAGTTTGCTTTGGGAATATGGCTTTTGTTATTGCTGTTTGTAATCAGAAGGGAGGAGTAGGAAAAACTACTACAACAATAAATTTAGGAGCATATTTAGCGGCTTCGGGAAGAAAAACTTTAATAATAGATTGTGATCCTCAAGCTAATGCTACTTTAGGTTTAGGGATAGATTATAAAAAACTCCGGACTAATCTCTATCATCATTTTTTATCAAATATACCTTTATCTTCCTCTCTTCAACATACTTCAATTTTTGGATTAGATGTCTTACCTTCTTCCCCGAATTTAATTGGTGCCCAAGTGGAATTGAATTCTGTGCCGAGAAAAGAGGAGAGATTAAGAGATATAATTTCTTGCCTATTGCCCCTCTATCGGTATATTTTAATTGATTTGCCGCCTTCTCTGGGTTTATTAACAGTTAACGGATTGGTTGCTGCTGATTATGTATTAATTCCTATTCAAACAGAATTTTATGCCTTAGACGGGTTGGGGCAGTTAATCACTACTATAGATTTAATTAGGCGTAATTTAGGAAAAGATTTAAAGATATTAGGAGCAGTATTGACTTTATATGATAAAAGAAATAGATTAGATAGATTGGTAACAAAACATATAATTAGATACTTTCCCGGTTATGTGTTTAATGCTATTATTCCTAGGAATGTAACTTTAGCAGAGGCTCCCAGTTTTGGAAAACCTGTGCTTCAATACAACCCTTTCTCAGATGGAGCCCGAGCCTATGCTCAATTAGCTCGAGAATTAATTAAAAAATTAGAAACAACATAAATGCCAAATAATAATATGAACGATGACTTTTACAATAATTCCAACAAAGGACAGGGCCTGAACGCTCTTATTCCCCCTAAGAACCAAGAAGAACAGAATAGTGCGGATGAATTAGAAAAGAGAATTAACAATAAGGTTAATGATGCAGTGAGCAATTTTTCCGGAATGGCACAATTAGAGAAAGAGGATTCATCGTCTCCAGATTTTGAATTTTCTCAGAATGAGTTTCGTTCTGACTTAAAGCAATCAACTACAACACCACAGGTTTCTGATAAAGATATTTTTTCTAACACATCTTCTTTAAAAGAAACAGCGCCATCTTTTCCGAAAGAAGAAAAAGTTTTTTATATAGAAACAGAAAAAATTAAGCCTAATCCTTTGCAACCTCGCAAAAATATTTCTCCGGATTCAATTCAGGAATTAGCACAGTCAATTAGAGAATACGGGATTTTGGAACCATTGATAGTTTCTCGCCAAGAAAAAGAAACAGAAAGCGGAACAGAAGTAGAGTATATATTAATAGCCGGAGAGAGGCGCTGGCGCGCTGCTCGATATTTAGGAATGCCTACAGTTCCTGCGATTATCAAAAGACCAAGTGGAGAAATTGCCAGATTAGAAATGGCTTTAATTGAAAATATCCAAAGACAAGATTTGGATCCAATTTCTAAAGCACAAGGATTCCAAAAGTTGATAGAAGAGTTTGGGTTGACTCAACAGGCATTGGCTATGAGGTTAGGTAAAAGCAGAGAAGCGATTGCTAATACCTTGCGTCTATTACAACTTCCTTACGAAGCGCAAAAGTTATTACAGGAAGGAGTTATTAATGAAGGGCATGCTCGTGCTATTCTTCTCTTTTCCAATCCAGAGAAAAGAAGAGTGTTTTTGAAAGAGATTCTGGCTAAAAAATTATCTGGTAGGGAGGCCTGGGAATTGGCACAGAATTATTTGAGAGTTAATAAGAAATCATCTGTTGTTAGAAAAAGAACATCTTTGGATCCTCAGGACCTGCAGTGGAAGGAGAAATTAGAAAATATTTTACAGACCCCTGTAGTAATAAAAAGAAAGGGAGAGAAGGGGGCTATAGAACTGAAGTTTTATTCCTCTGAAGATTTTCAGAGGATATTGAAAAAGTTAGTGCAGGAGTAATTTAGTTTTTTTCTTCTATTCTTAACTCTTGGATTCCTTTTAATTTTTTCAGTTTTTTTAGTAGTCCTTCCAGATGGGAAGCACTTTTTATTTTTAGCAGAAAAGAGAATATAGCATTGCCTCTTATAGTTTTTCCGTGGTGCTCTAAAATAGTTATTTTTTGCTTGGCAATAATTTGAAGAATTTTATCCAACAGACCTATTTTATCTTGGCAGATTATTTTAAGTCGGACTTTGAAGTTTTTCTTATCTGCTTCTGGTAATACTCTTTTCTTTTTTAATATTTCTTGAATTTTCTTTTTCGTTTCAGCCATTTTAACAAACTCCAACCAAGTAGGAGAAGGCAGTTTATGTTTTTGAGTAATAATCTCTACTACCTCTCCTGACTTTAATCGATAATCTAAAGGAACCACTTTTCCGTTTACTTTGGCAGAGATTGCTTGGTTTCCTATGTCAGTATGTATCTGATAAGCAAAATCTATGGGGGTGGCTCCATCAGGTAAATCTACTATATCTCCTTTTGGTGTCAAGACGAAAATTCTATCTTTGAAGAAATCAACTTTTAGAGATTCTAAAAATTCATCACTATCCATAAATTTTTTTTGCCATTCTCTTAATTGGTTTATCCAGTGATATTTTGAAGGGAGGCGGAATTTTTTTCTTTTTTTGTAAATTTTAGTATCTTTTAATAACTGATAAAACCAATGAGCAGCGATTCCCCATTCTGCTTCTTGGTCCATCTTTTGAGTTCTAATTTGTATTTCTACTATTTTTCCTTCTTCAGCGAAAACAGTAGTATGTAAACTTTGGTAACCATTGGGTTTAGGTAGTGCTATATAATCTTTAAATCGTCCCGGAACCGGCTTCCAGATTTGATGGAGAGCACCCAAGGCAGCATAACAATCTTCTACTTTTTCTACTATAATTCTGACTGCTACTAAATCAAATATTCGGTTAATATCCATATCTTCTTTCTGTAACTTACGCCAAATACTATAAAGGTGTTTGGCTCTGGATAAGATTTTAACTGGTTGGATATGATTTTTCTGCAGTTGTCTTTTGATGATAGGAATTAATCTCTGTAGATATTTCTCTAATTCTTCTTTTCTGGTTCCCAAGATTGATTTAGTCAATTTGTATTCTTGAGGATAGACATAAGGGAAGGCTAAATCTTCTAATTCTGCTCCCATTTTAGTTAATCCCAAGCGATAGGCCAAAGGAGCAAAAATTTCTAAGGTTTCTGATGCTTTCCTTTGCTGTTTTTCTGGAGGAAGAACCCATAAGGTTTTCAGATTATCTAAGCGGTCTGCTAATTTGATAAATATTACTCTAAGGTCTTTAGCCATTGCTAATATCATATTGCGGAAGTTTTCTTTGGCTAAAATAGTATCTCTTTCGGTTTGGTGATATTTAACTGATTCTATTTTAGTGAGAGATTGCACCAAAAAAGCAACTTCTTCTCCAAATTTTTTCTTTATTTGATGAATAGTAACCGGAGTATCTTCTACGGAGTCATGAAGGAGGCCAGCAGTAACGGTCTTAGCGCCTAATCGCATCTTACTTAAAGTAAGTGCTACTCTAAGAGGATGGAAAATAAAATCTTCTCCGGTTAGTCGTTTTTGTCCCTGATGTGCTTCTTCTGCAAAATCAAACCCTTTCTCTAAAAGATTTAGTTCTGAAGTATTATAAATTTCTTGAAGGTTTTTTCTTATCTCTTCTTTTATTTGTTCTTTCGTCACTTTTATCTGATTATTGTTATTGTTTGTCATTTTGATTTTGCTTTGGTTGTTTTGAGGGTTTTTGTGATGATGTCCAATCACATTCAGGATAACGGGAACACGCATAAAATATTTTTCCTCTCTTGTTTCTTTTTATTACCACTTTTCCTATATGGCATTTAGGACAGGGAATATCTAATTCATTATTATTAAGGGAGCGAGTGTAAGGACATTTAGGCCAATTAGAGCAAGATATAAACTTGCCGAATCTTCCATAACGGATAATCAGAGATGCTCCACAGAGAGGGCATTTTTCTTCTAATTTTTCTATGGGTACTATGTCTTCTTTAGAAACTTCCTGATATTTTTTTTCTAAATTTTTGGCAAAAGGATAATAAAAACTCTTTACTACCTCAACCCATTCCAATTTTCCTTTGGCAATATCATCTAACTTTTCTTCTATGAGAGAAGTAAATTGGTAATCAACTATTTGGGGAAAGTGTTTTATGAGAATGTCGGCCACTAAAAAGCCAGTGTCAGTAGGAAAAAGGGCTTTATTTTCATCGCGCATAACATAGTTTCTTTCCAGTAACAAAGAAATAATAGGAGCATAGGTTGAGGGACGACCTATGCCATAACTTTCTAAAGTTTTTACTAAACTGGCATCGTTATACCGGGGTGGTGGTTGGGTAAGATGTTCCTCTGCCTTTACTTTCTTTATTAAAAATACATCTTGTGGAGACGGTAAAGGTATTTTTTCAGAAGTTGTTTCTGTAGAGGTGAAGGGGCGATACACTTTTAGAAAGCCATCAAACAGCAATTGCGAGAGGTTAGTCTTAAGAAGATAATTATGTTTTCCTTTAACTTGAAATAATAGAGAGATCCTGTTTATTTTAGCCTCGGGCATTTGGGTAGCAATAAACCTACACCAGATTAAATTATAAAGATTGTATTCTTCTTTAGTCAGATAGCGCTTGATTTTTTCGGGAGTGAGAAATGGATCTGTGGGGCGGATTGCTTCATGTGCCTCTTGTGCTAAACGAGATTTATTTTTAAATAATCTGGCTTTGGGGAGTAAGTATTGGGGGCCATAGTTTTCTTCTATAAATTGAAATGTTTTTCCTATAACCACAGGAGAGATATTTACAGAGTCGGTTCTCATATAAGTGATAAGACCTACTGGGCCTTTTTCTAATTTTTTCCCTTCATAAAGCGATTGTGCTAAGCGCATTGTTTTCTTGGCAGAATAGCGGAAGATTCTAAAGGCGGTTTGTTGCAAGGTGGCAGTGGTGAAAGGGGGGAGAGGTGATTTACGGGTAATTTTGCTTTGAATATCGATAGTTATAGCGTTTTTCCCGGTAAGGTCTCTTTGGATTAATTCTGCTTGTTCCTTTGATTTAATTCCGGGATGGGGAAGTGGTTTGTTATCTATTTTAGATAACTTGGCTTCCAAGGTAACTTTTTTTATTTTTGGTGAGGCGAGAAAAGCGCTGATAGTATAGTATTTTTCCGGCTTGAATTCTGTTCTCTCTCTTTCTCTTTCTACTATTAAACGAAGGGCAGGTGACTGTACTCTTCCAGCAGAAAGTCCGCGGAAAACTTTCTTCCATAAGAAAGGAGAAAGTTCATAACCTACTAATCTGTCTAATATTCTTCGTGCTTGTTGTGCATTTACTAATTGAAGATTTATTGTGCGAGGGTTCTGAAGGGCTTTGATAATAGCAGGTTTGGTGATTTCGTGAAAGACGATACGTTCTATTTTCTTATTTTTAGGTTCTAAAATAGTGGCAAGATGCCAAGCGATTGCTTCTCCCTCTCTGTCTTCATCAGTAGCTAAAATAACCTTTTCTGCTGTAGATGCTAATTTTTTTAGAGAACTGACTATTTTCCTTGATTTTCTAGGAATAATATAATGAGGCTGAAAATTATGCTCTTTATCTACCCCTAATTTAGATTTGGGTAAATCTCTGATATGGCCATAAGAAGCAACTACCTGATAGTCTTTTCCTAAAAAGTGAGAGATAGTTTTGGCTTTAGCCGGAGATTCAACTATTACTAAATTCATATTTCTGATTTATGAGGTTAGTTAATTGCTTCTAAAATATGCTCCATTGTTTGCTTTATATATTAGACCTTTGATTTCCAGATTAGAAAGTATAGCTAAAATTTGATTAGTTTTTAGATTAACCTTTTCTTTAATTTTGTCAATAGTAGACGGCTTATCTGCAGAAAGAAGTTTATAGATAGTATTTTCTTCAGAGGATATTTGGGCATTAATGATTTTATTGGTTTTGGGCAGAATGATGTTTAGTTCTTCTGCAATATCTTCAATTTTCTGTACTAATTTAGCGCCTTGTTGAATTAATAAATGGTTTCCTTGTGAGTTTTTATTAAAAATAGATCCGGGTACTGCGAAGACCTCTCTATTTTGTTCTAAAGCAAAATTGGCTGTGATTAGAGCACCACTTTTGACTGGTGCTTCTATTACAATAGTGCCTAAAGAGAGCCCGCTAATAATTCTGTTTCTCCAAGGAAAGTGATGTTTGAGGGGCGGGGCAGAAAGAGGGTATTCGCTGATTAAAGCACCTCTTTCTGTTATTTTTTGGGCTAATCTTTTATTAAGAGCAGGAAAGATTTTATTTAATCCTGACCCTAAAACTGCCCAAGTGATTCCTTGGTGTTCTAAAACTTCTTGATGAGCCAATGAATCTATTCCGTAAGCCAGCCCGCTAACAACAATAAAATTTGCTTCTACTACTAATTGAGGAATTAATTTTTTAATTACTGCCCTTCCGTAGCCACTAACTTTTCTTGTTCCTACTACGGCAATAGTAGGAAAAGAAAAGGAGATGTTGCCTTTAATATAAATACCTAAAGGAGGGTTGGGTATTTGACGGAGAAGAGAAGGGTAAAGATTATCTTTTATAGTTAATAACTGAACATTCTCTTGCGCTAATCTTTTCCATTCCTGAAGAGGATTGACGGTTTGTCTTATTTGTGAAGGTAACTCTTGCCAGATTAATTTAAAAGATTGTAATTCTTTGTATAAAGAAAAAAGTTTAGAATAATTTTCTCCTATTACAAGGTTTAAAGCGTTCAGATAAATCCTTTCTTCTTCCATAAGACGTTATTAGTATTGTAAAATGTTTTACTCGGATTTGGCAAGTAAAATAGATTTTTGGTATAATTTGTAATATATGACTCCCTATAGGAAGAAATTAGCGGTAATACTTATTATAAGTGGCGGAACTTTAGTGTTTACCAGCGGACTTTATTATTTTTTTTATGATAAAATAAAGAAAACAGTTCAGGAAATAGAAAAAGCAAAAATAGAATTAAGTCAGAGGTCTTCTATAGTAAGTCAGATTAGAGAATTAGAAGAGGAAGAGAAAAAAGCAGAACAATACCGGAAGTTGCTAAAGCAGTTTTTGCCTTCTGAGTCAGAGGCAATCCATTTTGAGGAGAGATTAAAGAACATAGCAGAGGCGCAAAATTTAAACATTAGTTTTCGTTTCGATACTCTTAATCCGGGTAGTGAAAAAAATAACAAGAACTATAGTTTTAATATAGTTTTATCTGGGAAAAAGCAGAATATTCAGCAGTGGTTTAAGGAAGTGGAGGCCCTTCCTTATGCGGTTAATTTAGAAAGAATAGAATTTATAAAACAAAGCGCTAGTAATGATTTTTACAATGTTAAAGTTTTAGGAAGAATATATTTGCGTTAAATCTATGAATAGCGAGATAAAAATAGATGCTAAACAGAAGAAGAAAAAAAGAAAATTAATTTTGTTATCCTTGGGTATTTTTACTATTGTTATAAGTAGTGTATTGATTGTTTGGAGTTTGACTTTTTTGATAAAAAATATTAACTTGGTTAGTAAGAATGTTGTGGCTCCTCAAAGAAATTTGCGTTATGATTTAGATAAGGTTCGCTTACTTTTTCCTCAAAAACCATAGTTTTAATGTAAAGGGCGACTAGCTCAGTGGTAGAGCGCGTCTCTGATAAAGACGAGGTCGTAGGTTCGATCCCTACGTCGCCCACCAGATAAGATATTTGTTAACAATATTGGTGTTAGGCAAAAATGGGCCGTTAGCTCAGTTGGCTAGAGCGCCACATTTGCAATGTGGAGGCCACCGGTTCGAGTCCGGTACGGTCCACATAACAAAGTTTAATTACCGGAACTACTTTCTTTATCAGATTCTCCACCACTGACGTCTTGGCTTGTGAAGAATGATATTAAAAATCATTAATTTTTATAATATCTGCTAATATTGACAGATTTAAGAGACAAGTGTATAATATGAGCGTATAATTTATGTAGTTTATTGAAAGTTCATTGAAAATTGAACATTTGGCAGTTATTTGGATAGCTTTATCTGGGAGATTCCAAATAACTACTAAATACTTAGAAAGGAGGTGAATTTATGAAAAGAAGGAAAGAGAAAAGGAGAAAGTTGTGGTTTTTGTTGGTTAAACATTTATGGAGGGTAAAGCCCTTAAGAGAGTGGGCTTGGCAAAGATATTTAGAGCTAAACCCGACTAAGGACGAATTATTCAATGTTATGTTACGTATTGAACCTCTTAGAGAAGACGCCTGGCTGAAGTTTTTAGAACTAAATCCGACTAAGTGCGATTTGTATCGTGTTGCAGGATGTATCGATTCACTCAGAAAAAGTGCTTGGCAGAAATATCTAGAGTTTAATCCTACTACGGATGAGTTACGTGATATTATGATGTACGATATATCTCTAAGCGGGTTGGCTAGACAAAGGCTCTTAGAATTAAATCCAACTGAGCGTGCCTTGCGTGAATTGGATACTCGGCTTTATGTTATGAGTTGCGAATTAGGTGTCCTTGGAGGATAAAGTTTTTAAGAGACTGGGCCTGGCAGAAACTTTTGAGCCTAAATCCGACGAAGAAAAAGTTATGTGAAGTTATGAAGAGTAGCAAGTACTTCAGGAAAAGAGCTTGGCAGGAATTTTTAAAACAGAATCCGAGTCAGGACGAATTACCTTATGTTATGAAAGAGATGAAACCTCTTAGAATAGCAGCAAAGAGGGAGATAATCAAAAAGAGATAGTGAAAATATTCAGGAATATTTAGTGTCAAAAAAGAAAGGAGGTGAATTTATGGAAAGAAGGAAAGTAGAGAAAGCAAAAAATGTTCTCCGGGAGTATTTAGGAAGACCTCTAACCTCCGAGGAACTAATTAATTTCCTTCTGTGGATTGAGATTCTGGAAAAGAAAGCTTGGCTACGTCTTTCGAAACGAAGTCTTTCCGCACCTGAGCTGTTGTATATTTTGAAGAAGGTAGATAATGAATCGGTTAGAAAAGGAGCATGGGAAATGTTCTTGAAGTTGGGCCCAACTAATGTGGACCTGATTAAGGTTATGGCCGAGATAGTATCGTTAAGAGAAGAAGCCTGGCAGGAGTTTTTAAAGCGGGACCCTACTGTTGGTGAGCTGGCGGAAGTTAGGAAAATTAAATCTCTAAAGAAGCAGGCGGAGAAAGAGTTGGTTGAGAGATACAACATTGTTATCTTCTAAGATGGGGGCGGTTTCAGAGAAAACTCTGAAACCGCCCATTTTTATTTTTAAAGACCTTGTATAAATTACCTGCCTTGTACTAATCTGTATTTAGG
>JAGGZF010000053.1 GCA_021162155.1 bacterium | reverse complement strand
TTACTTTACCCTTGGATCCTTCTTATATCCCTCCCCAGTAATCTTATAAGTTTATATTATTTTATTTATTAATTATTATGCCTGAACTACCAGAAGTAGAGACAATTGTAAGAGAACTAAAAAGAGAATTAGTAGGAGATATCATTATAGATGTTTGGACAGATAGTTCTAAAAATTTACAAGGTAATTTTTCTGAATTTAAGAAAGAGATAAAAAACAAGAAAATTATTGCAGTTAAGAGGAGGGGTAAAAATATATTTTTGTTTCTTGAGGAAGATAAAATTATCTGGATACACTTGAAGATGACCGGCCATTTATTGATAGGAAAATATAAGTTTAATAAAAAAGAATGGGTTCCTGTAGATAATGACAAGTTGTTAGACCCTAATAATCGTTATCTTCACTGGGTTTTTCTTCTGCGCAGCGGAAGAGCGTTAGTACTTTCTGATAGAAGAAAAATGGCTAAAATAGTGTTGTTATCTGATACTTCCTTTGCTCAACAAAAATCATTAAAGAAATTAGGTATAGAGCCCCTTTCTTCCGGTTTTACTCCAGAAGTATTAAAAACAATACTCCGTCGGAGTAAGTCCGAGATTAAGAGAGTTTTAATGAATCAGGAATATATAGCGGGGATAGGAAATATCTATGCTAATGAGATTCTGTGGAAAGCAGGGATTAATCCTTGGATACCATCTAATAAGTTACAAGAATCGCAAATAATTGCTCTTCATCGAGCAATTAAAGAAGTTCTTTCTCAGGCCATTGCTCATCGAGGAACTTCTGCTAAAGATGATAATTATAGAGATGTTTATGGAGAGAGAGGAAAATTCAGTAGTTACTTAAAAGTTTATCAAAGAGAAGGAGAGCCTTGCCCTAAATGCGGTACTCTTATTAAGAGAAAGAAGCAAGCAGGACGTTCTACTTTCTATTGTCCTCGCTGTCAAAAGTAATTTCTGGGAGATGATTTACTTTATTTACGGACCGGAGAATTTTTTATCTCAACGCCACTTGAACAAAGTGCTACATTTTTATACCCGAAATTCTCCTTTAGTTTCCTCTCTTGATTATTCAGAGAAGAGTTATCTGAGTAAAGGAGACGAAGCGAAAATAGAAGAACTAAAACCTCTCTTTTCTAGCAAATCTTTATTTAGTAGCACTAAAGTATTAGTACTAAAAAATCTATTCCATAATAGTTCTTCTGAATTCCAAAGAAAACTTTTACAATTATTGCGGGAATTCAAAATAGATAAAGGAAAAGATATTATGGTAATTATTTATGAGAATCAGGATGTTAAAAAGAGTCCTCTAAAAGAATGGATTGAGAAGAATGCTGTGAGAAAACAATTCTTTCCCGCTTTGTCTTCTCGAGAGACAGCAAATTGGTTAAGGAAAGAAGAGAAGAGATATCAGATTCACTTTACTCCTTTAGCCAGAGAAACACTCCTGCTTTATTTTAATAACAATTTAAGGGGCTTAGACCAGGCACTGCAGAAAATTGCCCTACTGCAAACGAAGAATATAAATAAAGTAATATTAGAGCAGGTGATAAATTTTTCTACCCAGAGCAATATGTTTAAGTTTTTAGATAAAATAATAGAAAAGAGATTTGCCTCTGCCAATTATTTTTTAGAGATAGAACTCCAGCGAGGTACCCCTCCTCTTTTGTTATTGAAACTATTAGTTAATCAATTTAGGAATATTTTAAGAATTAAATCTAAGCGCTCTTCGTCTTTAACCAACAAATTTTCTAAATCTTCCGGCTGGAAAATTCACCCCTTTGTTCGCAGAAAACTTTTACCTGTAGCCAGAGCTTTGGATTGGGATGTTATAAGGAAGATTTATTCCCGACTATTATTTTATGACAAAAATATAAAGAGTGGGGTGATAGAGGGAAAAATAGGAATAGAGATGCTTTTAACTGATATTAAGCATTTAATTTCTTCTCATTAAAGTTTATCTTTGTATTTAGAAGATATTGGCTCTCGTTTTGACAAAGAGAGAATGTTGCGTTATACTACAAATGTAAGATTTTGTAATTTGGTCTGTGTAATCTAATTTACTATAGGCAATTTCTTATCTCTTGCTTATAACTCCTGTTAATACTTATGGAAAGTAATTATGGCGGGGCCGAGAAGGAAACAGGGAGAACTATTTTCTTTGAGATTAGGAAAACTCTGGGATTTTTTAATGATTTTATTCCTTATTCTTTTGTTTTGATTTGATTCATAATTTGTCATCTTTTGTTATATCAATTTTTCATTGCTGAGTTAAGGAAGACCTTTCCTTTAGTGATTCTTAAGCAAGAGTCGGGAGGTTGCCGTCATTAAAAATATGACTGTGATTTTTATATCTTTAGGTGCGGCCTCTTTAGGGATAGGTTTTGTTTTGGGTTATATCATTAGGCAAAAGATAGCCCAAAAACAGGCCAATTCTATTGAAGCCAAATTAAAAGTTCGTTTAGAGAAAGTAAAAGAAGAAGCCAAAAAGATAGTTCTTCAAGCGAAAGATAAAGCAGAGCGGCTATTAGAGGAGAGCAGAAAAGAGGAGAAAAAGAGAAAGGAGCAATTAACTAAAATGGAAGAACGACTGATAGAAAGGGAGAGTTTATTAGACAAAAGGCAGTTATCTTTAGATAAAAAAGAAGAAGAGGCAAAAAGAATTTATAATAGAATTCAGGAAGTAAAAGCAGAATTGGAGAAATTACAACAATCAGAATTGGAATCTTTGGAAAAAATAGCCAAAATGACTCAAAAAGAGGCTAAGGAGGAATTATTCCGGAGGATAGAAGAGGAGCACCAAGTAGAATTAGTGGAGAGTTTGAAGAAATTAGAGCAACAGCGCCGGGAAGAGTTGGAACAAAAAGCGCGAGAAATTATGGTATCTGCTATAGAAAGATATAGCCACTCTAATGTCAGTGAAGTAACTACCAGTGTGGTAGATATACCCTCTGATGACGTAAAAGGGAAAATAATAGGAAGAGAAGGGAGGAATATCCATCATTTTGAGAAATTGACAGGAGTGGAGATTCTTATAGATGATTCCCCTAATACTATTCTTTTATCTAGTTTTGATCCAGTAAGAAGGGCAATTGCTAAATTAGCCCTGCGTAAACTTATAGCAGATGGGAGAATACAGCCAGCCAAAATAGAAGAGAAAGTATTAGAGGCACAGGCAGAAATTAGAGAGGAGATAAAGAAAGCAGGCGAGGAGGCTGCTTATGAAACCGGAGTTTTAGATTTACCTCCGGAAATAATACATTTATTAGGAAGATTAAAGTTTAGAACCAGTTATGGACAGAATGCTTTAGTGCATTCTAAAGAGGTTGCTTTATTGGCGGGTGCTTTGGCTACTGAATTAGGCGCTAATGTGGCTGTAGCAAAAAAAGCGGGTTTGCTTCATGATATAGGAAAAGCAGTAGATCAGGAGATAGAAGGGACTCATTTGGAACTAGGAAGAAAAATTTTAATGAAATATCATGTAGGAGATGACGTGGTAAAAGCAATGCAGTCTCATCATGGAGATTATCCAGTAGAGACATTAGAAGCAGCCATTGTTAATTGCGCTGATGCCATTTCTGCTTCACGGCCGGGCGCCAGAAAGGATAATCTCCAGGCCTATTTAAAACGTTTAGCCGATTTAGAAGAAATTGCTACTGCTTATAAAGGAGTGGAAAAGGCCTATGCTATTTCCGGAGGAAGAGAACTACGGGTCTTTGTGTACCCTGATAAAGTAGACGATTTAGGGGCTTTGAAATTGGCTAAAGAAATAGCCAATAAAATAGAAGAAGAATTGAAGTACCCCGGGGAGATAAAAGTGGTGGTGATAAGAGAAAACAGGGCCATAGAAATAGCGCGATAGATGGCTCTTTACTTGACTTATAGAGAGGAAACTCTATATAATGAAAACAGCATCTAAATAAGGTCGACGCTCTTTAGGGCTTACTAAAGAGCATAATCAATAAAATTTGTAAAAATATGACTAAGGAAGATTTAATTGAATCTATAGTAAACAAGATAGGATGTACCAAAAAAGACGCCGGGTTAGCTTTAGAAGCGATTTTAGATAGCATAACAAAGGCATTAAGTAGAGGTGAATCAGTGACTATTACCGGCTTTGGTACTTTCTCTGCTCGCAAAAGAGCGGCTCGAATGGGAGTTAATCCTAAAACAGGAGAGAAAATTCAGATTCCTGCTATGACAGTACCTAAGTTTAAACCCGGAAAGGGCTTAAAAGAAGCAGTAAGATAAATTTTGTCCGGAGAATTCGGATTCTCTAACTTAAATCCCACCTTAGAGGTGGGATTTAAGTTAGGAAGAATAGTTTTTATCTAATTACTTGGAATCGTCTTTTGTTCCCTTTAAGGAAAGAGTGACTCTGCTGTCTTTGATAGTAGTGATTCTGGCTTTCTTTATCTCACCCTCTTTAATTACCTGTTTAATTTTTTCTCTGGGTGAGATTATTTTGCCTTCTTCTTCTGTGTTTTGTAAGGGTATTTCAGAGATATGAATCAAAGCATCTACAGGGAGAGGCAATTCTTCTATTCTAGCAAAAGCCCCAAAATCTACTATTTTAGTAATTCTGGCTTTTACTATGTCACCGGGTTTAAATCGCGAAAGTATTTGAGCTATTTTTTCTTTTTCTACTAATTTCTCTGAGAAAATTAATTTATTAGTGCTGGCATCAAGGTCTAATATCTTTACTTCTAAGGTTTTGCCTACGAAACTTTTTAATTTTTCCAGAATTTTTTCTTTGTTGCCTCCTTCTACTCGGGGATAATGCTCGCTAGATAATTGAGAAACTGGTAAGAATCCTTGTATATTTTCTAATTTTCCTATTAGCCCCCCGCTGTTAGCGGCTAATATCTGGAGAGGAAAACTTTTGTTCTCTTCTTTTATCTTCTGAAGATTTTGCCATTCTTTTTGTCCCCCCATATTATGAAGAGCCAGTTCTATTAATCCTTCTTCAGTATCTCTTTCTATTACCCGGCATAAAACTTTATCTCCCTCATTTAGGGTTTTAATAAAGTCCTTTTGTTGTAAATAGTTTATGCCCCTTACAATGCCTAACCCAAAAGGGGAGAGATCTATGTAGAGTGTCTTTTTCTTTTTTTCTATAATTACTCCTTCTACTGGAGTGTTAGGATCTAGTTCATCTTTAAGTTGTAATTTGAATGTAGCTGTTTTTAACATATTTTTAAATAAAAGTGCCGAGGCGGTGAATCGAACACCGGACGCCTTGCTCTTCAGGCAAGCGCTCTACCACTGAGCTACCTCGGCTTTTCTTCAGTGGTATCTATTATAAATGATTTTATTAATGATTTCAATAATAATCAAGAAGCCGTGGGCGATAGAGGACTCGAACCCCTGACCTCCTCGGTGTAAACGAGGCGCTCTAACCAGCTGAGCTAACCGCCCGAATAATTTATAAATTATTTTTCAAATTAGGTGGACCCGAGGGGACTCGAACCCCTGGCCTCCGCCATGCCATAGCGGCGCTCTACCAACTAAGCTACGGGCCCTTGTAAATTATCATAACATCGTTGTTCTTTATTTTCAAGAGGATACTATGATATACTGAGACAGAAAATTAAAGATTATAATTTAGCCCCTGTAGTTCAACGGATAGAACAAGAGACTCCTAAGCTCTAGATGCAGGTTCGATTCCTGCCAGGGGCACTGGAGGGATGGCAGAATGGCAATGCGCCGCTCTCGAAAAGCGGTGCCCGTAAGGGCTTGGAGGTTCGAATCCTCCTCCCTCCGCTTTTAAGAAGAGTTATTATTCTTAGTTTCGAATCTATTGCTATGAGTTCCCTTGGAATTAGAAAGATAATTTATTATTTTTTCCTTCTCTGTCTTGCAGTAGCAGGATTTTTTATTTTTAGTTGCTATCTTAATTATATATTTCACCCCTATTGTCTTAAACTTGGCTATACTTTGTGTGCGGCAGTAGGAGAAGATTTCTATTCCCTCTATCAAAGTACTTTTAATTTTTTTCATAATTATTTTATCTATGGGAAATCTGCCTCTCTTCATCTAGTAACTCCTTATTTTATGCCTTTTAAGTATTTACCTGCTACTCCCTTACTAGTTGGTTGGCCCTTTGCCTTATCTTCAGACCCTGATTCTGCTTACCAGCTCTTTCTCTGGATATCTGTTATTCTCCATTTGTTTTCTCTTTACATACTGTATTTGATAGGGAAGAAGCTAAAAGCAAAGCCGATGATTATTGCTGTAGCCCTTTTTATTTGGCTTTGTTACTTTTCAATTATAAGCAACTGGCGGATGGGACAATTTAATCACTTGAGTGCTGTATTCTTCTTGTTTACAATAGCAGCAGTTCTTTATAAAAAGAAAATACTTGCTGCTTTTAGTTGGATTATATCTCTGGCTTGGAAACCAGTAGCTATCCTTTCATTTCCTTATTTCTGGAAAAGAAAGAATAAATTAGCTCTAATCTTATTTTTCCTTTTCTTTGTTCTCTTTACTGCTGTTTATTTAGGTTATTGGCAACTCTTTTTTCCCTCGGCAATAAAGACATTTCTTCAAACAGTTTTACTCCTTGAAGACCGTCTTCCTTGTCAGGTTCATTATATTGATAATTTTGGAGTTTATGCTTTTGGGGGAGAGATATTTTTTGACCATGCAAGAAGAATTTGGAATATTTTCTCTCTGATATATCCTTATTTAGTGTTGCTATTTTATGGTTTTATAACACTGCGGGTTAAATTAGAGAAACAACCGGAAAGAATTTACTATTTATTATTTACTTTTGCTACCATATTAATATGGCATAAGGAATTTTGGGAATCTTGGCTTGTTTCGTGGCTCCCTATAGTAACTATTCTTCTTTTAATGAGTCACAAAAAAAGAGATATAGTTTTTATTCTTATAAATATGTTTTTCTTGGCTACCCCTACTTTATATTATTTTCAGCAGCAGCATCCTGCCTCTTCATTATGGAGGTTTGCTTTAATAGCAGAAAAGGCTATTCCTCAATTGTTAGTTTATTTGTATCTTAGTAGTAAGTTGTTGTGTCAGAACAGGAAACAGAGCTCTATAAAACAAGCGGCGACTTAGCTATCATTTAACCTCTTGCTATTACTATCCCTATAACCTTTTTTGCTCCGGCTTGTTTCAGTACTCTGGCTGCTTCTTTCATAGTTGCTCCGGTAGTATAGACATCATCTACTAAAATTATTATTTTCTTTTGTATTTTCTCAGAATTCCTGACAGCAAAAATACCTTTTACATTCGCTTCTCTCAATTGGCGATTTTTAATTTCTACTTGGGGTTTATTGTTTTTTATCCGGAAAAGAATTTTATTGCTATAGGATAATTGAAAATGTTGTGCTATTTTGTGAGCTAATAATTCTGCCTGGTTAAACCCCCTTATTCTTTTTTTAGTTTTATGTAAGGGTATGGGGATGATTATTATTTGGCCTGTAGTTATTTTATTTTGCGGAAGAAATTTAAAAATCCTGCTTTTTTCTAAAAAAGTACAAAGTAATTCAGAGAGCGGATTAATTAAAGAGATGATTGTGTTATATTTAAATTTATGAATGATGGTTCTGAGGATAGGGTCGCTGTAATTACCGACTGTGCCTAAAGAATACAGGGGGCTGGAGCAATGGCAGGGTTTATGCCAAGGGTTAGAAACCCGTCGTTTGCAGGAAGGGCAGATAAAGCCAGAATTAAGAGAAATAGAATTAAAACACCGAGAACACAATGGTTGGCGTTTAGTCTCTATGCCGCAGTATACACAATGCCAAGGGAAAAGCAGGTCTAAAAAGAAAAACCAGATTTGCTGGAGTAAATAAAAGAAAAATAAAAAACAGCGGGGCAGATTCATAAATACTTGAAAAATTAGATTTTTCTAACTGTTATTGCTATAATATAGTATATGCTATTTAGTTTTTTAGGGCAAAAATCTGTTTTGGGAATAGATATCGGGACTACTTCTATTAAAATAGTGGAACTAAGAAAAGTGAGGGCTAATTTAGAGTTAGCCAATTATGGCATTTTAGAAAAATATGGACACTTGGAAAGAATAAATGACGCTATTCAAACTTCTGCTTTTAAATTATTAGAAGAAAGCACGGCGCTTCTTTTGAGAAAGTTACTGACAAAAATGAAGACGAAAGAAGAGAAGTGCTATATGTCTCTCCCTAACTTCTCTTCCTTTGTGGTGCCGGTGGAGTTTCCTGAAATGACTTCTAAAGAATTAGCTAAAGCAGTAAAGTATCAAGCCAGTCAGTATATTCCTATATCTTTACAAGATATGACTCTCGATTGGCAGATAGAAAGAAAGAGGGAAGGGAAATTGTCGGTACTTATTGTAGCTGTTCCTACTGAAACAATAAAAAGGTATGTGCGAACAGCAGAATTGGCTAAATTAGACCTGAAAGGATTAGAGGTAGAAAGTATAGCAGTAAGCCATTTATTTGGTATTAAAGAGAAAGACCCTGTGGTTATAGTAGATATAGGAGGAAGAGCCACTTCTATTAGTGTTTTAGATCAAGGTATGTTGCAGATGACTCTGCATTTAGATACTGCCGGGGGAGACCTTACTCAAGTTTTAGCAACAGGATTAAAGATAAATCCTTTTCGAGCAGAAGAGATGAAAAGAAATAGTGGCTTATATCTTCAACAAAGAGGAAATTTAGATGTAGTAAGTTTATTTACTCCTTTATTAGATGTGATAAAAAGAGAAATAGAGAAAGCCTCTAATCAGTATTATATGAAGAGCAAAAGAAGAATAAAAAAGATTGTCTTAACCGGAGGAGGCGCCAATTTAAAGGGATTACCGGAATACTATTCTCGTGTCTTGTCTTTACCAGTAGAGAAAGGAGATCCTTTTAGTTGGGGCCTAATATCTTACAGCCCTCAATTGGCTCCCTTAATTCCTGAATTGGGCCCCAGCT
>JAGGZF010000039.1 GCA_021162155.1 bacterium | reverse complement strand
GATATAAAAAGAGAGAGGAAAAAAGAGTTAAGAGGAATAGGTTTTTTAACTCTTATGTCATGTTCATTATCAGAGATTCTGTTTGATTTCTTATTATTATGTATTTCAGCATCTCTAGTGATATTACTGATTTACTTGTTATAGACATATTACTTAGTTAATACAGATAATGAAAAATGCCGAAGAGAAGAATAGATTATTACTCCTACAATAGGTAGGGGAAAGGAGGTGAGTGGTAATGTTTTCGATGTTAGTGGATATGATTCCAACGTTAGTAACTGCGATCCCAGTGGTACTATTTAGTGGAGGATTGTTTTTTCTGTTAGCTCGTGATGTTTCATTTTCTACTAGAATATTAGCTGTTGTTGTGGTTCTTAGTCTGATTAGTTTGATTATGTTATCCTCGAGGAGTAAGTTGTATCAGAAGATATTGATTTGGTTTGGATTTAAGCCAGAGGAGAAGCGGGCATTGGAGGAAACTGTGGTTTTTATTTTTATTATATATTTAATCTTTCTTGTGATAACATTAGTAGTACCAGTATCATATTCGCGATTTGCTTATGAGTTTACTGTGTGTGCAGGATTGATGGTTTTTATAATTTATAATTTACTCACTCCAATTTAATAATTTGAATAGAGTAGTTAATAGTGCTATAATAAATCAGGGTCGAAACATAGGTAATTTTATGAGGAATATGGTATTTAACGAGTCAGGAGATAAATCTGGAGGATAACAAGTTTAACGGGTCCGCTAATAGGTTCGCTAAGAAGCGGGCCTTTTAAATTACTGGAAGAGACACAGAAAGGGGAGAGGGCTTGACAGAGTTGTTTTATCTGATAAACTGAAGATAGTTAATTTCGCATAATGTATCTTTAGCGAAATTAACTAAGTTAGATAAAACATTAAGCAACTCTCCCCTGTTATTCTATGAAAAAAAGCACTAAAACTATTATTCAACTTATTCCGGAGTTTTTGGAATATTTAGATATAGAAAAAGGATTAAGTCATAATAGCCAGATTACCTACGCTAGATTTATCAATAGATTTATACAATGGTTAAAGAAAGAGAAATTGGAAGAACTACTCCCCCATCAACTTACTTCGGAGCACCTTTGGAAATACCGGGTTTTTTTATCTCAAACTTATAATAAGAATACCCATCAGCCCCTAAAAAGGAGTAGTTTGAATTATTACCTTATAGCATTAAGAAGTTTGTTAAACTTTTTTTCTGACAGAGACACTCCTTCTTTACCGGCAGAAAAAGTTAAACTTTTTAAGGAGAAACAAGGGAGAAGTATTAAATTTCTAAAATTAGAGCAGATTAAAAAATTACTTAATAGTCCAGATGTTTCTACTATTACCGGATTAAGAGACAGGGCTATTTTAGAAGTTTTATTTTCTACTGGTCTGCGGGTGGCAGAATTGGTGAATTTAAATAAAAACCAGATTAAAATTGAGAATTTTGATGAGGATTTAGAAATAAATATAATTGGGAAAGGAGGTAGAATTAGACCGGTTTATCTTTCCCCTCGTGCCTTAAAGGCACTGAAGGACTACTTAGATAGGAGAAATGATAACAATAAAGCCCTATTTATAAATTATAAAGGACCTAAACCGGGAAATAGATTAACTGCTCGTTCTGTGGAAAATATTGTAAGAAAATATGCCCTCAAAGCAGGAATTTCTATTCCTGTTACTCCTCATACTCTACGGCATTCCTTCGCTACTGACCTTTTAATGAGAGGAGTGGATTTGAGATTAGTACAAGAATTTTTAGGACACAAGAATATCGCTACTACTCAAATTTATACCCACATCACCTCTAAAAAACTAAAAGATATCCATAAATCTTATCATAGTTTGGAACACTGAGTGTGTAGAGGTCTGAATTATAGGAGCTTATTCCTCTCTTTTATCTTTCAATATCCCCTCTTCTGTTATTTCTTTTGGACGCCCCTGTTCTGAGATGGTTTCTCCGAGTTTATTAGGTATTTTTTCTTCAGCGATATTACTGGATTTATCTCCGGGCCATTCTTTTAAGGGCACTCCTTCTGGTACTTGTGATACCTGTCTGGCTATCCCTTCTTTGCTGACAGCTATGAAACTGCCGTCCGCTTTACGATAATATTCTATTTCACTTTCTGTGTCTTTTTCTTTCTTTTCTGGTGGCTTTTGGAATAATTTATCTAAAAATCCCATATGATTCTAATTGACTTAAAATTATTTCCGACCTTAATTTAGTATAGCATTTTATTATGCGAGAGAAAACTGCGACTTTTAAATAAAAAAGAGCAGGGATTTTTCCCTGCTCTTTGCCTTGCATTTAGGGATCTGTCAAAGGAATTTTTTTTGTTGATGGTGAAGGCAGATCTGTTAATAAATTCGAAATTTGTTCTTTTTCTTCTTCAGAAGGAGATCTTAATTTTCCTCCTTCTTCCTGTACTCTTATGTCTCCTTCTTGATTTCTATAAACTGAAATAATTTTTACTTCTTCTCGTATTATTTCTATCTGCTCTATACTTCCTTCTTGGCTTCTGCGAATAGAAAAGATCCTTTTATCTTCCCTTATCATTCCTACCTGCTCCCATTCTATGGTTTTCATTTCTCAATCACCTCCTTTTTTTGGTTTTTCTTCTTTGCCAATACATAGGCCTATCCCCTGCTCCGCTGACGCGAAACCTATTACCGCAATTAGGGCAGGTCCATTCTTCTGGGATTATTTCGTCTTCGATATATTGCCTTAGTACAGGATCAATATAGCTACAATAAGGGCAAGTATATGAATTTTTCGTTTTGGGGTTTCTACCTGTTTTGTTTTGTTTGGAATTTCTGCCTAGTAACATCTTCTCTACCTTTCTTTTTATAAATTTCTTATATTTAGAATTTATCTTAAACTCATCTTCTCTCTCCACTCTGCTTCTGTAAGGAAGGGTGCGTTCTGTGATTGCTATAGTTTTTCTTCTAATACCCTGTTTAGATTCAGTCCAGATTCTACTGAAGACTAGATGTAGTTCTTCTCCGTATTTATTCTCAGTTATGACCTTTACTGCAATAATTTTTCCTTGTTTATTTCGTATCTTAGTGAATTGTACTGCCATAGATTACCTCCTTTATCTTACCCTCCCTAATTACAAATGTATTACCTCCAACTACCCATCTCATCTCTTCGGGATACAGTGGAAGTAATTTCAGTATTGCTTTCCAGAGAATTATTCGCGCTTTCTTTAAGGAACCCTTTTTTACTAATGGATAAATTAATTCAATTCTCTTAATTTCTGGAGTATAAATTCTTTCTCTGTAGGGGTTCTCTTTTAACGTTCGGATACTCCTCAATCCGTAGCGAAAGTTAGACCATTTGATTCTCCATTTTTCTTTGGGGGTCTCTGTAAGAATTTTATAGATGTAAAACCAATACTCCACATTATATATGATAACTCTTTCGCACCTCTTTTGTTCCTGCTTTAAGTGGTTTAATCTGTTCAGAATCCCTTTCTCTATTAGGCTAATCCTATTTTTCTCTTTTTGTAAGGCTACGTTTAGTTCTTTGGCACTCATAGAGAAATCATTTAACTTCTGCTTTAAGATAGTATTTTTTGTTTTTTGCATATCTTCTATTACCTCTTGGGTCCCCGAAATCGTATCCAGTATATTCGTGATGTTTTTAATCTTCCCTACTTGGGATACAAAATTCAGATGGTTGTTTAATTCTAAGAGAATTCCTTTACAACTGTAAAGAATATCTAACTGCTGCTGAATGGCTGAATGAATATTTTTCAGGCACTGTTTTATTCGCTTTCCTATCCAAATATTGCCCTTATCGTCTATCTTGATATTGGCGGCTCGCATCATAGTCCCAAAGGGAACTGGCTGTACAAATCTAATCTCTTCATCCTTTTCTCCTTTTTCCATTTCACTTACCTCCTTTCCACCCCTTTGAGGAGTGCTTATATTTAATTGTCAAGGTGAACTTTTTATATTATCTCATATTGTTTCAGATATGTCAAATAACACAATCTATCAAATTAATTGAAAAATTAATTAAAAAATGTTATTATAATTCAATAAATAGTATTTTACAAATTGCATTCCAATGCGTATTTCTTATTCTTCTTTAGAGAAGTTTCGGATATGTCCTCTAAAGTATAAATTTTCTGAGATAGATAAACTAAAGGAGCCCTCAAGGAAAGAGCTTGTTTTTGGCAGTTATCTTCATAAAGTTCTGAAATGGTTCTACCAAAATGATCCTCACTTCCCTACTCTGGATCAGTTAATTGATTATTATTATAAGCACTGGCCCAAAGAGAGCGAGGGTTTTCGATGGACAGATGAAAAGGAAGAGGCAGATTATTTTCAAGAAGGATTGAGAATATTGAGAGAATATTACATTAAAAATATACCTCACCAGAGTGTTATTTTAGATCTGGAAACTAAGTTTGAGGTGGTGCTAAATGGGAATTCTTCTCAAGCAGACGACAAACACATTCTTACCGGAAGGATAGATAGGATAGATAAACTTCCCGATGGTTCTTTGGAAATTATAGATTATAAGAGCAATAAAAAAGTAGCCTCTCAGGCAGAAGTGGATAAAAACCTGCAATTATCTCTTTACGCTACAGGAGTTAAGAATCGCTGGCCCAAGATAGATGTAGAGCAAATGCGGTTGAGTTTGTACTTTTTGAAATTTAACGAGAAGATGGAAACTAGAAGAACGAGTGAGGATTTAGACAATGCTATTCAGGAAGTGTTAGACGTAGTTCATCAGATAGAAAAAAGTTCTTTTGAGCCTCGGCCTTCTGTTCTTTGTCAATATTGTGGTTTTCGTTCTATTTGCCCTGTATGGCGTCATCTTTATGAAAAGAAATCAAAGGACTTAAACGAAGTAGATATCGAAAAAAAGATAGATGAATTTTTTGAATTACAACAACAGAAAAAAGAGATAGAGCAAAAACTTCGAGACCTTAGGTCTTTAATAGATGTATATGCTTCTCAAAGAGGATTGAAACGAGTATTTGGAAAAAACGGCTATTTTACCAAGAGTGTTTCCAATAAAATTTCTTATAATTGGGAAGAGGTAAAGAAAATATTACAGCCATTAGGTAAATGGGAAAAAGTGCTGGAGATTAATCAGCGCAAACTTCAGAGAATACTGAAAGAGCTTCCTCCTGAAGCCAGAAAAGAATTAGAAAAGGCAAGAATTATAGAGAAGGAGTATAAATACTTAGAGGCAAACAAAAAATCAATAGAAGAGATAAAAGAAATATTAAAAGATTAACGACAACGTGAATTGAAGATATATCCTTGTTTCTCTGCCTCTGCCCGACTATTAAAATAAATTTTATTTTTTTCTGAGAGAGTGTTAGCCAGATAGCAATCGACGGGATAGTAGTATTTTCCTCTCTTGCTGGCTACAAACATTCCTTTTGTCAATGGCTTCTCTGAAATTGATGTACTTGCAGAGGGAAGTTCGGATAGAACGGTTTTTTCTATAATCAAAGGAGGCCTGTTTAGTAATTTTCCTCCTATAATAATTCCACTAAAGAAACTGGCAGATAAAGATAAAATGATTAAAAAAATTTTCCCAATGATTATCCTCCGCTGCTTTACAAAATTCTTTATTTTTGCTATCATAATATTAGATTATTTTTCTAATTAGATAATAAAGGATTACAAGAGAAAACATATGGCTCATACTAAATCTGGAGGTTCTACAAAACTGGGAAGAGATTCAGAATCTAAAAGATTAGGTGTTAAAGTGTGGGACGGCCAAATAGTCCAGGCCGGCAATATTTTAATTAGGCAGAGAGGAACAAAATGGTATCCCGGAATAAACACTAAAAGAGGTTCTGACGATACTATTTATGCTGTGAAAGAAGGAGTGGTTAAATTTACTAAAAAAAGAAAAATTACTTTTACCGGCAGGTTAAAGAAAATTAGCGTTGTCAATGTACTGCCTTTAAAGAAAAATAATTAATCTTCCTCTCTAACTATTTTGATTTTTAAATTAGCAGAGATATCGGGATAAAGATTAATTTTGACTTCATAAAGCCCTTCCTGTTTAAGGGCTTTTTCTAATTCTATTTGTTCCTCTGTAATGGAGATATCTTTTTGTCGTAATTCCTGCAGTATTCTCTGCTTATTAGCGGAGTTATAGGCATCTTTGCCTTGAGGAGCGAATTTAAGTGGAATTTCTAATATAGTTTTATTTATCTTCTTCTGTAATTGTATTGCTCTTTCTC
>JAGGZF010000044.1 GCA_021162155.1 bacterium | reverse complement strand
CTTTTATGTTTTAACTTTCTCCAAAGGGATTACGAGGTTTTAATTTTTTATAGGGAATTTCTTGAGGATGAATAGGTTTTGTTTTCTATTTTTCTTTAAACTCTTTAAGTTTAACATTAAAAATATATGGTTGCGTTGTTTTATTTGAGGAAGGATTTGGAGGGGTAAAGGAATTTTCTCCTGCTACAATTTTAGATGCCTCTACCTGAGCCTTATAATGCTTGGGAGGAGAAGTTTTTTTCTTTGGTGAGGCAACAGGGGGGTTCTGTTCTACTTTCTTCATTTCTTCTACTATAGCCGGCTGTTCTTTTTTTCTTTTTAGCATCGCTTGGAGAAGTTTATTATTAATCTCTTTCTGTTCCTTTGGTTGAATCTGGGGAGGATTTACTGGCTTAATAGTTGAAGGAGGGGTAACTGGTTTTTCTACTGTAATATTCAAGGGTTCTGGTAATACAGAGGGTGGTTGAGGAGAAGGTTGCGAAGGAGAAGGTGTTTTCCCTTTTGAAGAAAGAGAAGAATTAGATGGCGTAGTTGGAGATGGTTTTGGGGTAACTTGATTCTGCTGTTTGTGGGGGAGAGACAGAGAAATATCTTTTTGAGAAGAAGAAAGAGGAACTTTAATTTTTCTGAGAGGAGAAACTGACAAGGGCGGCGGAGAGGAGGTTTTTTCTTTTTTTGTATCAGAAAGAGGAAATGAGGAGAAGGAAGGGACTGAAGATAGTTCCCTCTGTACTTGATTAAAAATTTTACTTTGAATGACCTGCTTTAGGATACGTAGGGTAGGAGCAGGTAGAGTAAAGTTTTGAGAAAGTGCAGAGGAGAATTGGTGAACTGGAAGTTCTAACATTAAAACTCTACAGACGAGATTAAATAACTTGTCATAATATTTTTCCTCTGTTACTCCTGCTAGCCGCAGGGCGTCTTTTACTGTTTCTCCTAATTGGGAAGAGGACAATAATTTCTGGAGTTTAGGAGGGAGAGAAGAAAATTTTTGGAGAAATTCTGTTGTTTCTTCTTTTTTCATAAATTACATATTTAAAATGCTTGGTACTTCTGCGGAGTTTTAAGTATTTGGGGAGGAATTAGATGAAGATATTGTCGTATCCAGTAATGCTGATAATAATTTATTTTTCTCCCATCCTTTTACTTTGAGAAGATACTCCTTGGCTTGTTGGAGGTTTTGACCATTGTGAGCAGCGACTACCTCTACAATTGTTCTTACAATTTTCTTTTTATTTACATCAGATAAGGACTTTACTATTCCGGCGATACTATCAGAAGTAACTTCATCTCCTAATTGAGAGAAGAAGTACTTCTTAATTTGAGGGGATTTTTCTTCTAATGTTTTAAAAATGTCGTCCCAGTTGCCTTTCTCTAATTTTCCTGCCTTTGATTTTTTAATTTGGTCTAATAATAATTGAGTATTTATTGCCTCTTCTAACTCTTTATCCTTCAAATCAGGTAACTTAGCGCGAATTATATCTCGGGCTTTTTCTCTATCCTCTGGTTTAGAGAAATATTTAGCATAGAGCGCCGGATTGGCCTTTTTCAGAGCAGGTACATTAAGGTTAGGAGAAATTCGGGCTATTCGGACAAACTCTTCATCTTCTTTTGTCTTGATAGAACTTCTTTCAGCGAGAGTATTTACTCCTAAAGCCACTATATGTCTGTACTTTTTGTTTAATCTAATATGACGCCTTATCTCATCATCAGACATACCAGACATCAAAGATTCTTGCTGTTTTAACTGAGGAGCAACTGTTTTATTGTGGATTTCTTTCAACCAGATACCTAAATTATGAGCAGGTTTCCAGTTTGACTTTTCTAATTTTTTAGCAGTGTTTAACCAGGCCTGAGAACTCACTGCCCCTCTGGTGGTTTGCTTGTAGGCAACACCTCCTATATATCCCAAAGCACCCCATAACAGTTTGTTTCCCCATTGATAACCTTGCTGAACCTGTTTTAATCCTAAAGCACCGGCTACTATTAGTACTCCTTGAGTTAGTCCTAAAATGAGAATGGCATAAGCCAAAGTGGAAACAAAGCCCTGTGCTGTTACGGCTTCGTATGTTTGTGTTTGTGGTAGGGCTTCGGCTAGCAAGTTAATCATTTGAATTACAAACCATAAAGAGAAGGATATAGCAGGAAGAGAAATTAATGCTTGGGTAAAGTAATTTCTCCAAGTTTCCCATCCTTTTTCTAGTCCCGGAATAGCCCAAGCCAAAGCAGCTAAAGGGGAAAAGATGAGACATATCCAAAGAGTGAGCACTCGGATAATAGTGTATCCTGTTATCCCTATAAATTGTCCCAGAAACATTGCACTCATTATCAAACCAATAAATCCGCCTAAAGCAAATTGCCATCCTCCGGAACCAGCAAAAGCGCAGGTAACTTTGTTTATCGTAGACATAATAATAGTTTTGAGGCTGACAATTTGACTTCCGCCGGTAGCAGTAATAGGTTTTAAAGTGAGAAAATAGGTAGTGAAAAAGTTAGAAATATCTACTAAAATACCACAGATAACCAAACTGAAGTTTACTAATAGAGCCACCACTATTATTTTCCAAAGAGTATTTTCCCAGCTATATTTTTTGATGCGGAGGATAGTAGCAATTGCTATAAACACTAAAGACACTATTAATCCTATATTAGTTAGATTGCGAGTGAAGGTCCACAAAGTTTGCACAGGTTTAAATTTTACATAGCCGCCGAAGTTAGAAGGAGTCAAGAACCAAAGAAAAAGATTAATTATTATTCCCAAAACTTGTTTCAGGAGAAGGGCTATTAGTGAGGTTAGATATCCTATTGTTTGCCAAAAGGGATTATGAAGAAAAGACCAGAGATTAAATTTGGGCAATCCTGTTGCAGATTCTTCACAAGATACAGCAGCCGCCTCTTTATTCAATTGTTCTGCCTGTTCCGGATTAGTAAGCCATAGTTCAGCGGCGTTGTCTGGTAAATAGACTCCCGGATCCCATCCTACCATAAGATTGTTTCTGTAGTCCCTGAATTCATCCCAGTTGTTTAATCCTTGGTCATTAGTGCCGTCAGGGTCGTTGAGATAATTTAAGAGTAAAGTGGCGTATCGATCTACAATATCATGCTCCTGTTCGTCTTTAATTGCAGGAACCACATAATCCTTTATATATTGAGCGATCAGTTTCATCTCTTCAAGATAATATTCAGAGTTATTGTTAAACTCGTCTTTTGTGACTGTATTCAGGTCTATATCTAGTCCTTTGGCTACATATTGGATAATTCCTTCTTGGCGCAGAAAGTTGAAATGGAACCAATCCCATCCTACCCAAGCCTGCGCGCGGGGAACAGAAATTATTCCTATAATCAGAAGGGATAATAGAAAGAGAGAAAAATATTTAGGAAAAGAAGAGCAGGACATTTTAGAAATAATTAATGTTTTTTAGGATTATATTCTGGCAATTTGTTGAAACTATAATAAGATTGAGGAGTAAATTGCACTGTACGGCTGGAGAAATAACTACAGGTTAAAGGATATTTTTGAGAAAAGGCAGGGACTCTGCACCATCCCTTGACTATATAATCCTTAAAGATATTATGTAGTTCCTCCATTCTTGATTTCAGAAGAGAAGATATTTGTCCTGGGGGCCAACTAACCTCAAAAGGATAAGAGAAGAAGTACCTTCCGGGGACATATCGAGGCGGTCGGGGATAATTTCCTCCGAAGATATTTTTGAAAGGATTATCATTGAGAAAAATTCCGGTCTGGTGCTCCTTATGATACTTAGTAGTGAATTTGCCTGCAAGATAGTATTTACTACCTCTGTATTTCACAAAACCGTCAGGAATAAGTCCAAAATATACTTGCCTTTCCGGAAAAATATTATGGAGGTCCTTTTTTATTTCAGATTCAGACACAGCATAAGGCGCAAAGATAGTTCCGTACCATAATAAATCTTTTACTACACAGCCATCATAAGTAAGGTAGTAACTTTCGTCTAATCTCTCGTTTCTGAAATACCCAATAATATCGGATGGGGTATAAAAGTCCTTCGTGCAGACATCTTGGGCTCGCGCCTGCGCCGGAAGAGGTGTTAAATTGCCCAGTGTGGCGATTCCTAAAAAGAAAAGCGTAGCAGAGAGAATAGTAATCCTTGATAGTGCTTTCATAATAGTATGTTTATGTTTTTAGAATTTATTTAAATTATATACTAAAAAAAGATATTTGTTAATGATAATTAAGAGTAAAAATTCTTTTACACCCTGTCATTACCTGACAGGAAATAGTATTATATCCGTGACAGAGGGCCCATGGTCCGTAGTTGGTAGAGGAGGGGTAATCAAAAGCGCTGTTCAGGGGACACCCTCCGGGGTTACAGGCATCATAAGGCTGAGGTTTAGGTATACAGGGATAACAAACAGGGCAGGGGCTGGAAATACATAGACAAGGGCCTTCACAACGACACACTTGGCCGTGATCAGTAGAGTGACACACTATTCTCTGGCGACAGCAATCCAGTCCACAACCGTAATAACCCTTATAACTGGAGTTTCTTAATGCCTTCCCACAATAAAACAAAGCATCAGAGGTTTTTGCTCTCCATACTCCCCCACCACAATTTATTCCAGAACTTTTAACAAAGTATCCCGGTG
>JAGGZF010000050.1 GCA_021162155.1 bacterium | reverse complement strand
TTAGTATTAAACAGCCACTACCGTTCTCCTCTGCTTTTTACTTGGGAATCGTTATCAGCAGCACAAGAAGCACTGAAGCACATTTACGAATTTATCTATGACTGCCTTTGGTTTTCTAATTCTTCCCTACCCCAAAATAACTCCACTTCTCTACAAACATTCAAAGATAAATGGATTACTGCTATTAACGACGACCTAAATACTCCTCAAACCCTAGCAGTTGCTTTTAAGTTAATAAAGCACTATTATGAAACAAGAAAAAGCAATTCTCCTAAAGAACAGGTTAATCCTTCACTAATTTATCAGCAGTTCTTAGATTGGGATAGAGTTTTTGGTTTGGGGTTAGAGAGAATTAAATTAGTTCCCCTGCCGGAAGAAATAAAAAAATTGACCCAACAAAGGGAGAGATTCAGAAGTGAAAAAAGATTTAATGAGGCTGATAAAATTAGGCAACAAATACAACAGTTAGGATGGGGAATAGAAGATACTTCTTGGGGCACAAAACTATTCCCCGCAGAACAATTTAAAAACTTATCTTCCTTATTTTAGATATTTTCTAACTTAATCAAGCAAAATGTCATCTTCTATACCAGAAAACAAATTACCACCCAGAAACATAGAAGCCGAACAGTCAGTTCTTGGCTCTTTAATTATAGATAATCAAGCCATAATTAAAGTGGCTGATATTTTGTCTCCTGAAGATTTTTATCAGCCGGAACATCGTTATATATACGAATCTGTGCTGGATTTATATAAGAAAAATGCCCCTATAGACACTCTTTCTCTTTCTAATAGATTAAAAGAAAAAGGATTATTAAAGGAAGTAGGAGGAGTAAGTTTTCTCACTTCTTTAGTAAATAAAACACCAACTAGTGCCCATGTGGTGCATTATGCCAAAATAGTGCATCAAAAAAGAGTTCTTAGAGATTTAATAAATGCTTCCTATAAAATAGCTGAATTAGGGTGGCAAGAATCAGAAGATATTAATAATGTTTTAGATAAAGCAGAACAAATAATCTTTTCTATTTCTCAGAAATCTGTCAATTATGAATTTTCAGCGCTTAAGGAAGAGTTAGTAAAAGCATTTGAAAGAATAGACCAACTACACAAAGGTGGTAGTCGCCTTAGAGGACTTTCTACTGGCTTTGAAGATTTAGATAACTATTTAGCGGGACTACAAAAATCAGATTTCATAGTATTAGGTGCCCGCCCTTCTTTGGGTAAAACTTCTTTGGCCCTTGATGTTGCCCGCCATATAGCGATAAAAGAAAAAGTGCCAGTAGGTATTTTTAGCATAGAAATGTCCAAAGACCAAGTAGTAGATAGATTGATAGCGGCAGAATCAGGGGTAGATTTATGGAAAATTCGCACCGGGCATTTATCTACAGAAGGAGAAATTAACGATTTTACTCTTATTCAAGATGCTTTAGGAAGATTATCAGAAGCGCCTATATTTATTGACGATGTCCCCTCCCCTACCGTAATGCAGATGAGAACTATGGCTCGCCGATTACAAGCAGAAAAAGGATTAGGGCTGATAATAGTAGATTATCTCCAACTAATTAACCCTACTAATACTAGAGAAAGTACAGTTCAACAATATTCAGAAATATCTCGCTCCTTAAAAGCATTAGCCCGGGAATTAAATGTGCCGGTATTAGCGGCTTCCCAATTATCTCGAGCAGTGGAGCAAAGAAATCCTCCTATACCCAGATTATCAGATTTAAGAGAAACTGGTTCTATAGAACAAGATGCCGATGTAGTATTATTTATTTATAGAGAAGATAAATATAATCCAGAAACTGATAGACCTAATATAGCAGATATAATTATAGCCAAACACAGAAACGGTCCGCTGGGAAAAGTTTCTCTATATTTCAACGAACAACTTGCCAGTTTCCGCACTTTAGAAAAAGAAGAAGATATTTATGAGGGAGAATAAAGTATAAAGCGCGAATTCTTGCTTTATGTTACCCCACAAACCTATTCAAGATTTTGTTAAAATAATCTCTCTTCTTCCTGGTATTGGGCCTCGCCAGGCGCTTCGTTTGGCATATCACCTTTTACATCTATCTCCTAAAAAACAGCAAGAATTTATCAGAACTACACAGGGTCTTTTCTCTAAAATGAAATTATGCTCTGATTGTTTTCTTCCTTTTGAGCCCCGAAGCAGTAAAGAAAAACTATGTGAGATATGTCGCGACCCTTCCAGAGATCACTCTGTTATCTGTGTGGTAGAAAAAGAAACAGATTTATTAACTATAGAAAAAACAAAAAAATATCATGGAGTTTATCATATATTAGGAGGTCTCTATTCTGGTAAGAAAAAAAAGCAGGGGGCTTCCTTTACTCTTCCTCAACTAATCCAGAGAGTTAAAAGATACAGCAAAAGCACTAGGCCAATAAGAGAAATTATACTGGCGCTTAATCCTACTTCTGAAGGAAATCTTACTTCTTATTACATAGAAAAAGCCATTAGAAATTTGAATTTAAATATAAAAATTACCCGGCTAGCTCGGGGTATCCCATCAGGAGGAGAAATAGAATTTGCTGATAGCGAAACTCTAATTAATGCTTTAGAGGGAAGAAAATAGATAAAAATTACTTCTAAAACATTTATTTATCTTTAACCTCAGCAATTTGCACTTCCATATAGGGTTGACGATGCCCTTTCTTTTTTCTATATCTCGTTTTGGGATGATAACGAAAAACTATTATTTTCTTTCCTCTTCCACTTTTAATAACTTTGCCTGTTACTTTTGCCCCTTCAATATAGGGTTTCCCCACAATAACTCGGGCCTCTTCTGTTTTACCGGTAGGAGTTTCTGCAATTAAAAGAACCTTGTCAAAAATAACCTCTTCTCCTTCAGAGATATTTTTAATTTTTTCTATCTTTATCTTTTTATCGGGGAGAATTAGATACTGCTTACCCCCGGTTTCTATAATCGCTAATTTCATTTTATTAAAGTTTTTATTATTGTAGTTCTTATAAATTTAAAAAAAAGGCTTGTAGACTGATAACCAGTGTTAGGACGGCTATTTCTAAATTAACAAATTTTACCAATAAACTCAAGTTTCTTTTTCTTCCTAACGCTATTTGATAAATTAACTTATTAATAGCAATAAATAAAAAGGATAGTAAGGGAATATACCAGATTCTTAATC
>JAGGZF010000008.1 GCA_021162155.1 bacterium | reverse complement strand
TTTTAATGTTAGAACTTCCAGTTCACCAATTCTCCTCTGCACTTTCTCAAAACTTTACTCTACCTGCTCCTACCCTACGTATCCTAAAGCAGGTCATCCAAAGTAAAATTTTTAATCAAGTACAGAAGGAACTATCTTCAACCCCTTCATTCTCCTCATTCCCTCTTCCTGATACAAAAAAAGAAAAAACCTCCTCTCCGCCGTCCTTGCCAGTTTCTCCTCTCAGAAAAGTTAAAGTTCCTCTTTCTTCTTCTCAAAAGGATATCTCTTTATCTTCCCCCAATAAACAGCAGAATCAAGTTCCCCCAAAACCATCCCCAACTACACCATCTAATTCTTCTCTTTCTAAAAAAGGGAAAACGCCTTCTCCTCCGCAACCTTCTCCTCAACCACCTTCTGTATTACCTGAACCCCTGAATATTACAGTAGAAAAACCAGTTACCCCTCCTTCAACTATTAAGCCAGTAAATCCTCCCCAGATTCAACCAAAGGAACAGAAAGAGATTAATAATAAACTTCTCCAAGCAATGTTGAAAAGAAAAAAAGAACGACCGGCTATAGTAGAAGAAATGAAGAAAGTAGAACAGAGCCCCCCTGTTGCCCCATCAAAGAAAAAATCCTCTCCTCCCAAGCATTATAAGGCTCAGGTAGAGGCATCTAAAATTGTAGCAGGAGAAAATTCTTTTACCCCTCCAAATCCTTCCTCAAATAAAACAACGCAACCATATATTTTTAATGTTAAACTTAAAGAGTTTAAAGAAAAAAAGAAAACAAAACCTATTCATCCTCAAGAAATTCCCTATAAAAAATTAAAACCTCGTAATCCCTTTGGAGAAAGTTAAAACATAAAAGAAAAAAATCTAAAAATCTTTCTTATGCCATACCCTGTTCCTCAATTCATCAGAGAAAAACCCAAATTAATGGGCTTGATAGATTTTACTCAAGTTACTATAATAGTGATCTTAGGAGCGTTTCTTTTTTTAACCTACCAACTTTTATCATCTGTTCTCTGGCTCTGGATTATTTTATCCCTTTTTGTCACTCCTCTGGCATTAGCCACTGCTTTTGGTAAATATAAAGGTATTCCTATATACCAGTTAATCGGCTACATCTTCCGTCATATTTGGTTGCCTAAACAATACCTGTGGAAAAAGGAAAGAATCTTTATTAATTCTACTCTTCCTCATCCTACATCCTTTACCAAGGAAGAAAAGCCAGCATCATTCTCTGAAGAAAACATATCTTCTCGAAAAGTATTAGATAAAAAAACCTTAGAGCAATTGGCAAATATCCTAAATAAGAGATAATATATGGCGAAAGAAATTTTCTCTACTCAAGCATTAATACCTATCCAAGAAATCAGAAGAGGAGTAGTAGTACTAAAGGACGGCTCAGTGCGTTCTATTTTAGAAGTTTCTGCTATCAACTTAAGCTTAAAATCCAGTGAGGAACAAGAGTTAATTTTACAAGGATGGCGTCAACTCTTAAATGATTTGGACTTCTCTTTCCAAGTAGTAACTCACTCTTACAGAGTAGACATTAACCCGTATCTGTTATTTCTTCAAGATAGAATTGGACAAGAACAAAACGAACTCCTAAAAACTCAAGGAGAAGATTATTATAATTTTCTGAATGCTTTAGTAAAAGAAAATAGCATTATGAAAAAGAATTTCTATGTGGTTATCCCTTATAATCCAGTAGTCATCAGCAAAAAAACGCTCTGGATAAATCTTCAAATGGCAATAAAAAAATTAATAAATCTTAATAGAGGAAGTTTTTCTTCTGTTATTACTCTTCCTCCTGAAAAATTTGAGCAATATTATCAGCAACTTATGATTCGACAGGCTACTATAATTTCCTCTTTAACTAGATTAGGATTAGAAGCTAGACCATTAGAAACAAAGGAGTTAATTGCTTTGTTCTATAATTTATACAACCCCCGCAGTACCCATTCTCGCAATCTCTCCTTAAATAATGAAAATGAATAAGTTATGAAAATACCTTTCTTAAAATTACCGCGATTTTCCGGAGAAGTTGCTTCTTCAACTTCTCCGGAAGATACTTATCGTCAGGCCGTATCCACTCTTCAAGATTTAATAGCCCCGGCTGGGATAAAAATCTCGTCCAACTACCTTAAAATAGGAGAGAAGTTCTGCTCTACTCTTTTTATCTTAACTTATCCCAGTTATTTGGCTTCTAATTGGTTTTCAGTATTAGTAAATTTAGATGAGACCTTTGACCTTTCTGTATTCTTTCATCCCCTTGATGTAGCAAAAGTATTAAGACAATTGCGCAAGAAATCAGCAGAAATTCAAGCGCAAATTAACATCGAAGCAGAAAGGGGGTTGGTACGAAACCCTTTGTTAGAAGCAGCCCTCCAAAATATTGAGCAGTTAAGAGATTTAGTCGTTCGCAAAGAAGAAAAACTATTTGATGTAGGAGTATATATTACTTTTTATGCTAATAGCCCTCAGGAAATTAAAAAAATAGAAACAAAAATAGAAACTCTTTTAGAGCAACAGATGATTTATGCCAAACCAAGTGTTTTTAGAATGTATGAAGGATTCGAATCATCCCTTCCTTTGGGATTAGACAGAATGTTAATAACTAACCCCTTAAACTCTCAACCAGCATCCACCCTATTTCCCTTTGTCTCACCTGATTTATCCGATAATAAAGGTATTCTGTATGGTATAAATCAACATAATAATAGTTTAATCATTTTTGACCGTTTTTCTTTATCTAACGCCAATATGGTTATTCTGGGTCAATCAGGAAGCGGAAAAAGTTATGCCGTCAAGTTAGAGATGATTCGTTCTCTTCTTCTGGGCACTGATGTTATAGTAATAGACCCGGAAAATGAATATAGCTATCTGTGCAATAGTATTGGAGGAAGTTATTTTAAAATCGCAGTTGCTTCCAAGGATCACATTAACCCATTCGAATTACCACCTATAGGAGCCGACGAAACTTCTGAAGATGTCTTCCGTAGCCACATTCTTAATCTAATTGGTCTAATTAAATTAATGGTAGGAGGAATCTCTCCCCAAGAAGAGATTATTTTAGACAGAGCCTTAACTCAAACTTATGCTTCTCGTGATATATTCCCTGAGGATATTTCAGTCAATAATAATCCTCCCTTAATGGAAGACCTAGTGGCTATTCTTCAAAATATTGAAGGAGGGCAAGACCTTGCTGCCAAACTGTATAAATATATCAAGGGTACCTATGCTGGCTTCTTTAACAAACCTTCTAATATCAATATCTTTAATCGTTTAGTAGTTTTTGGATTAAGAGATTTAGAAGAAGAACTACGGCCTATTGCTATGTATGTAGTATTGAATTATATTTGGACATCTATCAAGAAAAATCTAAAAAAGCGATTAGTAATAATAGACGAAGGATGGTGGTTATTAGCTCATAAAGAAAGTGCTTCTTTTCTCTATTCTTTAATTAAAAGAGCCAGAAAATATTATTTAGGGGTATCTTTTATTTCTCAGGATATAGAAGATACTCTGCGCTCCCCTTACGGCAAACCTATTATAACTAATTCCAGTTTAGCTCTTCTCTTAAAGCAGTCCCCGGCTAACATCCAGTTATTAGGAGAAGCATTCAATTTAACAGAGAGAGAAAAAGCAATTCTTCTTCAGGCAGCAGTAGGCACCGGATTATTTTTTGCCGAAGATAAACATGTTGCTATTCAGGTACTGGCTTCCTATGCAGAGGACCAGATAATCACTTCTAATCCCGCCCAACTTCTTCAAATCCAACAAGCAAAAAAGAACTTTCCAAAAACACAAACTAATAGATAATGAATGAAGACACTATAACACAAGGGGTTAAGAATTCTTCTTCTGCCGCTACTTGGATATTACTTTTTGTTACTGCCGGCTTAAAAGATTTAACAGAAATTATTTTCGGATTAATCCCGGTTATTGGCTCTATATTAGTAACAGTTATAGGAATAGGATTAAGTATTATAATATTTGTACTGTTATGGACAAAAGGATTATTAAAAGGGAAAAAATTCGTAGGAACAGTCGTTTCTCAAATAGCCGATAACTTGCCGGGGGCGAATATACTGCCTGTCACTTTTCTCACTGTGTTAGCATTATATTTCTTAAATAAGAAAGGTAAAACTATCAAACTACCGTTGAATAAAATAAACGCAACAAAACTACTAAATAAAATAAAAATATGAAAAGAAGAGCTCTCCACACTTGGAAAAATATTGTGTTTCTTTTAGTTATAGTAAGTTTCGTAATGATAGGATACGGAAATTCTTATATTCTGGCAGAGGGTAATATAGGAGGAGAAAGTTATTCTGATATGAAAAAAACAACACAAGGATTAACTCCTCCAGAACCATCTGAATCTGCTACTCCTGAAAAAATACAAGGTCCGAAAGAAGTAATCCCTTATGAATTCGAACAAGATATTCCTTTTATTGCCAAGGAAGGTCAGCCGCTTACTGCGATGACTCTTCCCCAATTCGCTAAAAAGTTGATAAAAGTTGCCTTTTTAATAGCAGGCATTTTGGCTTTTTCTATGATTGTCTGGGGAGGATATGAATACCTTACTTCTGGAGGGAACTCTACGAAACAACAATCTGCCTTTCAAAGAATTACCTATGCTATTATAGGCCT
>JAGGZF010000010.1 GCA_021162155.1 bacterium | reverse complement strand
CTGGGCTATATCCTTTTAGACCAGAACCAATATAAAAAAGCAATCAATTATTTCAACCAGGCCTTAAAGTTATCTCCTTCGGATAAACAGACAGTCTCTGTCTATACGGGGTTAGCTGCCTGTTACAAAAAAGCAAAAAACTATCCCAAGGCTATTAGCTATTTGCGAAAGGTTGTTTTAACAATTTCTCCCGATTCAAAACAATATAAGAATGCCTCTGAGGATTTTATTTCTACACTCTTAAAATATAGATTAAAAAAATCATCTTTATCCGTCTCTCAGATATTTTCTCTTTTAAACGAAGTAAAAAAACATTCCCAAAGGAATGAGGATGTGCTTTTAGATAAATATGTATGGGGGTTATTAGATAGATGTTATAAAAAGTTATTTCGCAAATCAGATAGAGGCATATTGAAAATTTTAGGGAAATACAATTTATCCAATGATAATACTATATTTACTCATCTTTTCTGGGGTAATTTTTACTTTTATAAAGGGAATATAACCAGGGCTAAAAAAGAATTTTTAACTATTTTGATGATAAATCCGGATTCTCCTGTAGGTTATACAGGATTAAAGAATATTTATATTGAAGAAAAAAGGCCTTTAGAGGCATTAAAATGCTTCATGAAAGCAAAAAGAATTATTGGGGAAAAGTATTCTCTTCCTGTATATAAAAATTTAACTAAGATTTATAAACAGATTAAGAATAATGAGACTTTAGAGAATATAACTAAATTATTTGCAGTTATAAAAAAAATAGTGCCTCAATATCAAGATGTTCTTTATTGCGCCTTAGGCGAAATATACCTTGAGAACGATATGTTAGATAAGGCGGAAGATTGCTTTTCTCTTGGTATGAAGTCTCAAGTTTCTCCCAATGTCGCCCATCGAGATTGGCCTTATGTGGAATTAGGGAAAGTATATCTTAAAAGAGGAAAATATAAGCTTGCTAAGGAATATTTTATGAAAGCATTAAGAATGAACTCTTCTTCGGTTCAGGCAATGTCAAATTTAGGTGATTTTTATTTTAAGCAGAATCAATTTGATAAAGCAGAAAAATTCTATCAACAAACAATAAAACAGGCGTTAGAAGATGATAATGAAGAAGAAATAGAAGGAGTAATCCCATATGTATATTTAAGTCTGGGCGATATGGCCATAAAGGAAGGGAAAAGACGAAAAGCACGAAGGTATTATTATAAGGTTTTAAAGTATTCAAATTTGGATGCTCAGAAAGAAGCCAAAGATAGATTAGCTTATTATAGACTAAAGGCTTTAAAGAAATAAATATGATTAATGTTGTTTAACAATTTGTGAATCTGTATCAGAAAAGATAATAACTTTCTTTTCAAAAGGAATTTTTAAGTGAAGAAAATTATTCTTATTATAGTAGCTGGTGTGTTTCTCTTGGGGGCGATATTCTTGATTTCAGGATTTTATTGTTCCAATCAGCTTATTCACCGCCCGAAGGCTTTCTCTAAGGATATCTTTAAAGAATGGGGAGTAAAAGGAGGAAGCCCTGAAAGTTATGGGCTGGATTATGAAGATGTAGGTTTAAAGACAAAAGACGGCCTGTTTTTGAAAGGATGGTATATAAAGACAAAGATGGGTTCCTCAGATAAGGCTGTAATTTTAGTGCATGGTTATGGAACAAACAAAATTAAGGTGTTGAAATATGTCCCTTTTTTGTGTAAGGCAGGATATAATGTATTACTTTTTGATTTACGGGCTCATGGAGAGAGTGAAGGTAGTGTGTGTTCTTTTGGGTATTATGAGCAAAATGATGTGGAGGCGGCGGTAAATTTTTTATACAATAAGGAGCATATGGACAAGATAGGAATATTAGGGGAGTCTTTGGGAGGTGCAGTAAGTCTTTTGGTTATGGAAAAAGATAAGAGGATAAAGGCGGGGGTCTTTGACAGCGCCTTTTGTGACGCAAAATCTGAGTTAGTATATTATGGCCGTAGATTTCGTCATCTGCCGCCGGTATTAACGAATTTTGCTATTTTCCTAATCGAGAAAAGGCTGAATTGTAATCTGGATTCTGTAGATATTCTGAAAATAGTAGGGAACATTTCTCCCCGGGCGGTGTTCTTTATTCAGGCTAAAGGCGATTCTATGATAAAAACAGAGAATGCCCGGCTTTTATATCAATATGCAGGTTACCCTAAATATATTTGGCTGACTGATAACCGCGGGCATACTCGGGGTTTTGTAAAGTATAAGAAAGAATATCAGAGAAAGGTTCTGGATTTTTTAAGAATGTATTTAAGATGAAAACCCGGAGTAGCAAGAATGCCGTTTTAATTAAAGAAGCCTTAAGAATATATTTTATAATAAATTGTGGAGCAAATAAATATAGACATGTAAATGAACAAGAGCTGTCTTAAAAAATTTGAAGAAAATCTGGCGTATCATTTTTCTGAAAAGCTGAATTATCCTTTTGCCATGCCGCATTGGATTTATATAAGTTTAAGCCACAGATGTACCTATAATTGTCAGATGTGTGGCGTAGTAAAAATTCTACAGGGATATGAGTTGCCTTTTAAAATTGTAAAAGATACGTTTGATACTATCGCTCACTGGAGGTGGGATTGTGTAATTACGCTTACCGGCGGAGAACCTTTCTTAAGAGAAGATATCTTCAAGATAATAGAATATGGAGTTAAAAAGAAATTAAAGATTGAAGTGATATCTAATGGAGCTCTTATAAATAAAGGGGTCGCTGAAAAGATAATAAAATCTGGCCTCCGAAATATTGCTATTTCATTGGATGGAGCTAGAGAAGAGACACACGACCACATCAGAGAGAAAGGAGCATTTAAAAAAGCGGTGAGAGCATTGCAATATCTTAGTGCGGCAAAAAAACAGTTTGGTAGAGGGCCGCAAATTTCCGTCTGGACTACTATTATGAAAGAGAATGTAGCAGAGCTTTTTGACATAATTGAATTAGTAAGAGATATAGGCGTAGAATGTTTAGTTTATCATCCGGTTATTGTGGCTCAAGATGATATGCAGAATACTTCACCAGATGCTCCTTTCTGGGTAAGGGGTGACAATATCCGCGTCTTAAAAGAACAGATAGATAAGATTGTTGATTATAGAGACAAGTATGGCTTAGTTGCTTTTCTTCACGATCCTTACTTATGGATTAAATATTTTGAGAATACTCTGACGAAAGACGATTGGAAATGTAATCCTTTTGTATTTATAAATATTGGGCCGGACGGAGAGATAAGAAGTTGCGGGTCGTCTTTTGGCAATATAAAGGATATAGGGCTAGATGCCTGCTTGACCACCAGTCTTGCAGATGTAGCAAGAGCAAAGATGAAGCAGTGCACTAGGCCCTGTTTGCAAACCTGTTGGGCCCGTCCAGAGGCAGATTATTTAGATGAAATAGTAAACACATTTATTAAGGATTTAAATCAAGAATTATTGCCGGAAGAAAGGAAAAGAATAGTTGTTAGAGAAGCCCTAATGTTACTAGATAAATATGAAAAGCTTATCAAAAATAGATTATCTCTTTCCTAAAGAAGTGATAGTCTCTGTAACCTCCCGCTGTAACTTAAGATGTAGAATGTGTGATATCTGGAAAAGCAAGAAGAAAGAGCTTACTACAGAAATATGGAAGAGATTTATAGATGATATATCTGCTGTAGGAGTTAAGACTATAGTTTTTTCAGGAGGTGAGCCATTATTGCGGCAAGACATTTTTGAATTAATTGCCTACAGCCGAGAGAAAAAACTTAATGTTTGTCTAACTTCCAATGGAACTCTAATTGATAATGATATAGCAGATAAACTTTTGTCTAGTGGGATAGGAGTTGTAAATATTTCTCTAGAGGGGCCATCTGAGGTTCATAATTATTTAAGAGGTGGAGGCTCTTTTGAAAAAGCAGTTGCTGCTTTAGAGAAACTTCGCCAGAGAGGAATAGAAACCACAGTTGCTACTGTTGTATCAAGGTATAATTATCGGTATTTGAAGGAGGTTATAAAATTCGCAGATATTTACGGTGCTACTACAGTGAAATTCCAGCCTTTTAGTAATTTGTTCCTTGAGGACAAAACAAAAAGAGACAAATTCTTCCTTTTACCCCAACAATGTGAGTATCTTGCAGAGATAATAGAATCGGTAATATATATTTCCCAAAAAAGAGGAATTTCTACTAATCCCCCTTCTTACTTGAGGAAAATGCCTTTATATTTTAGAAAAGGTATTAGATTCAGCAAAGGATGTAAGGCTCTTTTTTATTCTTGCCCTGTTGATTCTGAAGGAAATGTATTTCCTTGTTGGATGCTAGCTCGTAAAGATATGCTTATAGGCAATATCGCCCAAGACAGATTTGAGAAATTATGGGGAAGCAATTTACATAAAGAGATTAAAAGAAAAATATTTTCTTATGGTTGTCCAGGGTGCATGATGAGCTGTTACGATGAGATATTTGATAATCGTCATCATAATTCTGCTAAGATAAGAAAACTTTTAGGGATTAGTTTTTATCAGAGAAAACTTCATAATCTCGCAAGAATGTTAAAATCGTTTATTTACTTTAGTATATTAAGAATAAGATTTTACACACGGGCTAAGTTAACCTTCAGAAATAAATTAAAGCGTGTTTTTACTCACTTAAAAAATAGGAAAGTTAGGATTAATATAAAAATAGAAAAAAAGGAAGCCGAAAGATTGGTAAAAGAAATAGAGAAAGCTAAAAGGGTCTTAAAGCAATATCTGGAAGAGAGTTAGTTATGGATATAAGTCTTTATATTCCTTGTTATAATGCTTCACATTATATAGATAAGGTTCTAGACGGCGTGCTTAATCAAAATGTTAAGCCAAAGGAAGTTATCGTTATAGATGACGGGTCAAAGGATAATGTAACTGAAATTGTATCTAGGTATCCAGTAAGGTTAATAAAACATGAATATAATAAAGGTCTAGGAGCCAGTCGCAATAGAGCGATAAAAGAAAGCAAGTATGATTTTATTGCCTCCCTAGATGCAGACTGTATGCCTCATAGGGATTGGCTTAAAGAATTAGTAGAAACGTTTACCTTAGTAAGAAAAAATATTGGAGGAGTTGGAGGAAATTTAATAGAGGCATTCGCAGTAGATAGATTTGATGTGTGGCGGTCTTTGAGAATGCATCAAGATTTTGGAGGCAGAAAGATTAAAAAAGTAAAATTTATTTTTGGCTCAAACACCCTTTTTAGAAAGGAAGCTCTCTTTAGAAGCAGCGGCTATAATGAAGAACTCAAGACTAATTACGAAGATATAGATATTTCCACCAGATTGAGAAAACTAGGATATGACCTTTATTTTAACCCTCGGGCATTGGCTTATCATCTTAGAAAAGATAACTTGTATACTCTTCTTGATTCTTTTTGGCGTTGGCAATTTGAATATTATTATCGAAATAGATATTACAATAATAAAGAAAGTTTGATTAGAAAGATAAAAGATTCTATCTGGCTTGCTAATAGATTCTTAGAAGAGGATTTGTTAAGGAACAATTTTAGCCTCCTATATATAGACTTTATTATGGCATTCTTTTTATTCTTGAAAGACTTACAGACTTTTTCTAGACTTGAAGCGAAACAGGATATATTCTTCTATTCACCGTCTGCAAGAAACTACTATCTTCCTTTGTTAGATTTAGTTTTTTTCTCTAAGTATAGAGTCAAAAAAGGACAAATGCTGTCTTTATTAAAACCACCTGCATTTTTCCAGAACCTTCTTGTCTTCTTAATAACAGTAGTTTTTATTTTAAAGAAGCAAACTTTGTTATCAAAGCAGTTTATATTGCAACTGTTACAAGATATACTGAGTGGCTTTACCAATTTAGAAGGAAAAGACAAAGAAGCTCTGTCTTTTTGTATATATAGAATAAGCAAGAATGATATTAACAAGAGATATCTGGATAGTCAACATCCTTTTGTAAAGAATGAGTTTATCAAATATTTCTCTCAAGAATACGAGAGATGGTTAATGTATTTCAAAGAGGGATTTCCTATCGCCTTTAAATTAATAGCTACATCCCAATTTGTAGGAATTAAAAATAAAGGAGGATACAAGGGTCTCTCTTAATGATAAAGAGCCATTAATATTATTAACGGAAACATATTATACGAGGAGGATAACGATGAAGAAAGTGCCAAGTAGCTGGGTTCTGATTGTGTTTTCCTGGTCGATATTGTTGGGAGGGATGGCATCAGGTATTTTATATTTTCTTGCAGGTAAAGGTTTATTATTTGTTTCGCTATTGGTTTTCGGGTGCGGATTATTATCGATAGTTTTGCGTGTACTAGCTAATATAAATGATTATCTCTTTTTCTCTACAGTGAATAGTTTTCGTATATTTAATGATACCGCTAAGAAATTAGATATGCTTCTGGATAAGAATACTTTGATAGAAAAGGCGCTGGAGAAGAATGTAGAATTATTAAGAGAGATATTTATATCCCGTGGGGGAGACTTTACTGAACTGCGATCTTCCCTTAATGAGATAACGCTATTGCTAAAAGAATTGGTAAACGTTATCTCTCTAGTAGAAGAAAACCATAAAGAGCTGAAGAATATTGCGTCAGGAGACTTT
>JAGGZF010000059.1 GCA_021162155.1 bacterium | reverse complement strand
AATATAGACAATAAATGAACTACCTCTTTTTCTGTTGCGGGTTTGCTTTTCCAGTTGAATATTATTATTTTCTTCATAGTTTAGAATAATTTAATACCACCTAATGTCAGAATGGTAACTATAATGCCTGCTATTAAAACACCGCCGGATATAAGAAGAAATGCCTCTCTCTTCTCTATGCCAAACAGAAATGCCGCAATAGTTCCCGTCCAGGCGCCGGTAAAAGGAAGGGGTAAAGCAACAAATAAAGTAAGCGCTGCCTTTCCCCATCTTTTCCATTTTCCCTGAAACTTCCTCCTAGTCCTGCTAAAAAGCCAGTGGAAAAATCTATTCATTAAGGGAGAGGTCTCGCTTATCTTTTGAGAAAGGTTTTCCCAAAACCACAATAAAGGAAATACGGGAAGTATATTACCTATTAAACTTAACAACAAGGCCTTTCCCCACCAAAAATGAAAAAATCCTACAGCCATAGGTATAGCACCTCGCAGTTCTACTATTGGTGAGGCGGCTAATAGTATAGTATATAATTCTAACACAGAATAAAACTTTTTAAAAATTTATTGAAAATTTATAATACTTTTCTTAATCTTTGGGCTGCTTCTGCTGGGCGCAGACCACATACTTCCATACCACTAGATAATTCAAATCCAGCAATTGCTTCAGTGGCAGGAATAATGTGAATTTGCCAATGAAAGAACTTTCTCTGCTTCTTTAGAAAAGAACTATAAAGAAACAAATTATAATCAGGGTCATTTAACTCTATATATAACCTTTTCAAAGCATCTCTTAATAATTTTGCCAATAAAACAAGTGACTTATCAGAAATCTGACTGAAATCAGCACTATGATATTTAGGAAAAATTTCAATCTCATAAGGATTAGTAGATACAAAAGGGCATAGTGCTATAAATTCTTTGTTTTCTCTGATAATTCTCTTTTTCTGCTTTTTCTCCCATCTAATATAATCACAATAAAAACACTTCTTATTTTTTAACCACAATCTTCTAGCTCCCCGCATTATTTCTTTTGTGCGGGGAGGGGTAAAATTCAGGGCTATAATTTGTCCGTGAGGATGAGTAAGGGAGGCGCCCGCTCTGGGCCCATAATTTACAAAGGGAAATATATAACGAACGCCATCTTTTTCTTTTAACTTTCTATAACGCTCTCTTATAGCCAGTAAAAATTCTTCAGTTACTTCCACATCTAATTCAGCCAAAAATTTCCGATGGTCTCTGGTAATTACTACTTCACAATAACCACCCGCAGATTGCACTTCGTATAGCCATCTCCTTTTCTTAATTAATTTGACCGGAGTTAAAGCAGGATATTTATTGGGAATTACCTGCACAGACCACTCTCCGGGTTTCCTTTCCACAATAAAGAGAGGTTCTGGATTTCCAGATTTTTGAGGATTTTCAAAGGGACATTGAGAAATTGGTTGATGCTTTCTCTTGCCCTTTCTTTTTATCATCCCGTGAGGCCTTTTTCCCCTTGCTCCTGCTACTATTACCATCTTACCCGTCAGGGGATCTATTCTTATTTCTGAAGGAAGCATGCTATTATTGTTCTTTAAAAGAAATTAAATCAATAATTAAAAAGTACAACAACTCACCTAATTATACCAGTAAAGTTCTAAAAGGCACAAATGATTAAGGGGTTATAACAATAGATTTCCTTCGCCCCACTGCTATAGTTTTCTCCCAATGAACAGCTACTTCCTTGTTAGCCGTGACAAAACTGCCGTCAGACTTTTCCTTCACAGTCCCATTACCCAAAGTAATCATCGGCTCTAAGGCCAATACCATACCTGTCTTGAGAGGAATTCCTTGGTGGGGCTTCCCAAAATTCAAAACCAAAGGATCCTCATGTTGAGAATAACCTACTCCGTGGCCTACCAAATCCTTTATTACTACAAATCCCCTTTTTTCCACAAAACTCTGAATAGCATATCCTATATCTCCCAAAGTATTGCCAGAAATCGCTGCCCTGATACCCGCTTGAAGCGCTCCCCGACAGACGGCAATCATTTTACGATAAAGAGGATTAATCTTTCCCACCCCTATGGTCAAAGCCATATCTGTATACAGACCTTTATATTTCAAACCTAAATCCAGAGAAACAATATCCCCAGAACGAATTATCAGATTTGCATAAGGAATACCATGAACTACTACATCATTAACAGAGACACATAAACTATTGGGAAAAGGAGCTGAAGCGAAATCAGGTTGATAATTTAAAAAAGAAGGTTCTCCTCCTCTTTCCTTAATTAATTTATAAGCAAGTTTATCCAAATCTTCTGCGCTTACTCCGGGTTTAGTTGCTCGTGCTACTCGATGTAAAACCTCAGATAAAATTTTTCCTCCTTGCTGAAGAATTTTAATCTCTTGGGGCGTCTTAAGCGAAATCATATCCTTAATCTCTTTACAATTCTCTGATGAATTTCTTCTATACTCCCGACACCATTAATTTTTATTAATATCTTCTCTTTCTTAAAGTATTTAATCACTGGAATAATATATTCTTTAAAGAACTTCATTCTGGAATTTATGGCTTTGGGGGTATCATCTAATCTTCTAACTAATCGACCTCCACACACTGGACACCTTTTTAATCCGGGCGTTAACTCTAAAGAATACTCTCTCCCACAATGAGCACAAATTCTTCTGGCTAAAAGCCGTTTCTTAACCTCTTTTTCTGGTACATCTAAATAAATCACCCGCAATCTTCTTCTGTCTGCTAATTT
>JAGGZF010000004.1 GCA_021162155.1 bacterium | reverse complement strand
GTCCTATAATGCATTTTATCTCTATCTATACCTATTATTTGAACTAACCCCAAAGCTATCATAAAAATTATTCCTGTTATTATCAGAAGTGCTATAACAAATATCAGAAGTCCTATAACAAATTCCATTTTTGTTATAGTTTTTTATTTATCCGAATGTCTAATATTTTTTTTATTCATTCTTTATTTTAAATGTTTTACCATCCCATAAATAAAAATCATAATCGGCATCTGGAAAATTATCATTAATACATGACATCGGATATTCTTTTTTAAATGCCAATGCCGGTATTCCATTCTTTATAGTAAAAAATACATTTTTATCATTGAATTTCTCAAAGACCTTTTCAAAATCCTTATCTTTATTCATCCATACCTGAACCGTTAATGAATGTGCTCCACAATTCCAGAATAGAATTAAATCCTGCATTGCATCGCCATTAATATCATAAAGCACAATATCTGGTCTGTATTCAGTGCATCTTATTTCCTTGAGAACTTTACCGTTTTTATCAATGACAAGCACCAATCCCTCTGGGATTTTATATTCATCTTCAGACCAATATTGGAGACTATAAAATTTGAACTTCCATCCTTCGTTATACTGGTAAACCTTGTATGTCTTACTTTTATAATCTAAATATAACTCGCCACCTTTTCTATATATGTCCTGGGAATATGCAGAGGAGACAGACATAGTTAATACCCCTATTATCCAAACAACTATTAATTGTTTTTTATTCATTTTTTATTATCTTTCAATAAAAGCCAATAAACGGCTGCTCCCAATATACCCAATCCTATAAGCTCAGAAAGTAATTTATAAAAATCTACAATAGGAGCTTGATAGGAACGGTAAGGTTTATGCGTTCTTATTCCCCCTAGTTTATAATAAATAGGGGGCTTTATAAGACACCTATATATAGAAAAGAGAAGGATGGTTATTATGATAATTTTTCCAATAATTTTTCTTATCTTTATTAAATCCATCACCTTAATTTTGCGGTATTCATCCATTAAATTTCTCAACTCATCTTTCAACTCATCATATACCTTATCTGGTATCTGAGAGTCATTATTATAATACTTTTGGCGGTGGAAAAGTATTTCCTTTTTTAAATCGTTTATCCTTCTTTTTAACTCTCTTTTTTTATCTACCATTAATCAACTTCCTTATCTGCCATACCTGTATTTTATTTGGCTTAAACTTTCTGGTGAGCCAGCGATTGATAGTTGTGTAGTGAACTCCTAATATTTTGGCAAGCTTTCTCTGAGAGATTTTATTTTCTAACCGATATTCTTCTAATTGGCTGATTAAATCTTTCTTCTTCATTATTATCATATGTTAGCATAAGGGATATAACCTGTCAAGCTATTTATAAGTTCTTTTCTCTAAAACTATCCTCTCAACCTTATCTAATCTCTGCTCAATATCCTCAATTTCAATACTTTTTAGAGTATGGGTTATAATGTCGTTGCAGGCTAAACGCCTAACTTCTTCCCGCTTTGCCTCTGTTAGCTTAATTAAGCCCTCCACGGCCTTTGTAATTGCCATTTTAAGCCTATCTAAGGCTTCTCTGACAACCTTATCCCTTTGCCTTTTTAATTCTGCCTTAAAATCCTCATTTTTAAGCCATTTATAAAGGGTGTTTCGGCTAACCTTAGCTCTTTGAGAAGCCTCCTCAAGAGAAAAGGAGACAATTAGATGAGATATGGCTAATAACTGACGATTGGTTAATTTTTCTTCCTCTGGCATATTTATCACCCCCTTAAATCTGTTAAAATTTGAGCAATTCTGTATTTCTACTCTACCCTTGAATCTACATTATTTTTTACAAAACAAAACTTCAATAATTTCATATCTTTCTGAATAATTTTCCCCATAGGTTTTTTTAAGTTCCTGCAATTGTTTCTTAATCTCTTGCTCAGAAAATCCCGTTATTACAATAACTCTTGGTTCTCTATAAATCTTGATTTTGTCTTCAATTCTTTTTAATTTTCTTTTCAGGCTCATCTTTTTATCTCCTTTCTACCCCACCGTCCAGTCTACATTATTTTCTGGTTTAGATATTGTAGACTGAGGGGTAGGGTAAACTGGTATGATTAACTTATTTCTCTTATCATCCGGGTCTTGCTCTTGAACTATCAATCCAGCCATCTCAAGCATAGGAATAATTTCCCTTCTTAATTGCCATTCTGCTATAGGCCTGTTGTAAATCCTTAGATACCCCCGCATTATCTCTTTTCTGGTTAAACCTTCCTGTTTTTCCTCATAAAGAGGAGAAATTATCTCCTCAAAGACTTTAAAGATATAGGGAGGGAGATTTAATTCTTGACTAAAGGATATTTCTTCCCAAAGCCTAAAACCCTCTTCTATATCCTTATCAGAGGTCAAAATAACCTTTAATTCTTCTGTCTGCCTATGCCAGAGATTGAGAAGAGCGAGGCTTTTGATTAAAGAAATTAGCCTTTTTATATCCCTTTGATGGCGGGGTTGTAATGTTTTGTGGGCTGAGAAAAATTTTTCTCTAATTTTATCTATATCGTGAATCTTAATCTCTTCTATGCCTTCTTCTTTAATAGCTTTTATTCTCTCAACTAAAAGCTGTCTTTTGGGATTATTGTTTATTTTATCTAAATACTCTTTTAAGTTTGCCGCCTTCTTTAAGGCTTCTAATACACCCTCTCTAATCTTTTCTTGGGTAATCTCCGGAGAAAGAAGCAAAAATCTTGTAGCCTCTTGTTCATCAATTTTTAACCCTGCTGAGCAGAATATAACCGAAGGATAACCTCTAATAACCACATTCTTAGTTTTAAGGCCGTGCTTTTGGCTCTTATCAGTTATTTTTACTTTAATTTCTTTCTCATCGTGAGAAAGCAGAGGCCTTAAGTGTTCCAATAGTTGAGTGTGTGGCTGGTCTAAAAAGATTAAAACCTTTCGCTCTAAGTCAAGATAATAGCCCCCTAATTCCTTTTGAAATTCCCCTTTTTCGTGAAAAAAGGCAGTAGGTGAGCAGTATCCTACCTTTATTACATCTTCTTTTGGAAAAAGAGAGGCTATTTCAATTGGAATATAGGATTTACCGGTAGAAGAGGGAGCGTTAAAGCTAATATTAAATTGACTATTCTCCGTATAGGCAGATAGAAAACACAGGAAGGTAATAATTTTATTTGCTTCATCTCTCTTAATCGTCAAACCTAATATTTCCAGTAATTCTTGTCTTGATAGGGGAGGGTATATCCTTTTTAAATGCTCCCGATTTCTTTTAATTATTTCCTCATCTTCGATTTCTTTTTCTACTTTCTCAATCTCTTGGTCTAAGAGTTTCTTATCCATCTTTATCTACCTCCTTATTAAATATTCAATTGCTTCTTTAAATTCTAAATTAAAAGCAAGTTCTACAAGTTTAATTACATCACCTCCTTGATTACAGCCAAAACAATAGAAAGAGTTAGTTTCTGGATAGAGATAGAAGCTTGGATGTTTTTCCTTATGAAAAGGACATAGAGCCTTATAATTTTTCCCTGATTTCTTCAATTGGAGAAAGGAAGAAGCTATATCTACAATCGGAGTTTGCTTTGCTTGTTCAATCTTTGCTTCAAAATCTCTTATTTTCCTTTTGCTGTCTTTTTTAGGCCTATAGTTGGCAATAAATTCTAATCGTCTTAATCTTTGAATATTATTTATAGCCTTAACTAACATCGGATTTACCATTAACTTAAGTGATTCTTTATAGAAATATCTCTTAACTTCATCTTTAACCCCTTTCAACTTTCTTAAAAAGGGTTTAACCTGCTCCTCAACAATTTCCCTTTCTATTTCCTGCCATTCTTTTATCTTTTCGGAGATAATCTCCTTTGCTTCGGGGAAGAGTTCAATAAGTTCTTTATCAGAGAGGTTATGAGAATAGTAATAGGAAGGGACTTCTACATAATATCCCAATGCTTCGTCATAATAATACCTTTTCTCCATCTCATCTCCCTTTACCTTCTTGCATATAGCCTATCCTTTAGGGAACGGATAGCTTCTGCATACTCCTTTGCAATTACCTTTCCCTCTTTTGCCCAGTATTTATTAGATAAATTTTCTGCTTTTTCTTTGTTTTCAAAAACAAAATAGAAAAATTTTCCTTCTTTTTCCAAGCCAACTAATTTCAAGTAGTTAGCGTAAAGAAAAGAAGCCTCATAGAGGTCTTTGGTGAGATATACATTGTTCTTGTTCATCTTTAACCATCCTTTCTTCATCAGTCCATTCTTTCAGAGTAGTAAAGAACCCATCTAAATTGCGGCAAATCGCCTTATATTCCTCTTCGGAAATAACTTTGCCATATAATTTAGACCACTTTTTAATTTGTTCTTCCATCATATATAGGAGAATGGGAAAAAAGTTTGCAAAATTATTTGAATAAGGTATAATATAAATCGACAATGGAGAAGAGATGAAGATAGAAGAGATTAAAAAGAGAATTGAGAAATTGAAGAAAGAACTTAGGGAATCCGATGAAAGAACAATAAGAATCATTGAGAAGATGGAGAAAAAAGGTTATACGGAATCTCAAGTGATGGACGACGTAAATACTGTCAGAAGTCTATTGTTAAGAAGCCCGGAAATAAGAAAATACTTTGAAAAAAATGGACTTACTAGCATTAGTTATATTGTTTATAGGGAATATATAAAAAAATTAAGCCAATGGAAAAAAGAGAAAAAGCAAGCCAAAGAAGTTCCTTTTCCTGAACTCAAAGATTTTTTGAAACAAAAAATTGTTGATTTAATCAGAGGAGCAAAAGAAATAGAAGAATACGAAGGAACAGGCGAAAGAATAAAAAGTGCTTATAGAGAAAAAGGGAAAGATTTTATAGAGGAAGCTTATATTTCTACTGATGTCCTTACTCCTATAAGAACTAAATCGGGGTGGAAAGCAAAACCTTCGACTTTACCTCTACCTTCTCCTAAAGAAAGACACGACAACTCCGTTATAGATTACATTGTCCAGGAAACATCAAAATTAGAGAAGATATTATTTGAGGATAAGAAAAAAGAGCGTTTTATAGAACAGTTTCAAATACTAAAAAAAGATGGAGATGGCAAGTCCGTATATCAAATAGCAAAAGAGAATGAAATGAATAGGCGAAGGTTATTATACACTTTGAGGTCAATTGGTTTTCCTATGTTTAGAACTGAAATAGGTAGATATTCTAATTTGATACCTAAACTCAAAAAAGATTCTTCTCTAATTAAACTAATAATTAAACTAATTAAACTATGTTGGAAGTTAGAAGATAATTATAGAAAATGGATAGAATTATTGAAAAAAGAAGGGTGGAAGAAAAGCAATATCTCCTGCTTTATAAAACGGAGAATAGATAAAGGTATAGTTCCATCGTATTATTTTGATATAGTGCCACCTTCCCTTAAATATTTATCCTATTTAAGAAAGAGGAAAAGACAACCCGTAGATTTGCCCAAAGGCATTTGGAATCGGAAGATTTTAAGCCACAAAGAAATAAAGGAATTTCTAAAAGAGTATTTTTCAAAAATATGTGCAAAAAAGTGATATATCATCTTCGTTTCCACATCAGTCTCAAAAAGTTACAAATTCCAACGGTGTGTCATATAATTTTTCCCTTCATTTCAAAAATAATGTAGACTGAAGGGTGGGGTAAAGGATTAAGCAGACACCAAAGAAGAGGAAACCTCCTCTAATAGAGCTTTAAAATCTTCTTGTAATTCAAACAAACTTGTTCTAAAATCTTCTATGAACCGACCCCAGTTTTTGATTTGGCGATTTTTGAGCAAAAAGGAATAGCATAC
>JAGGZF010000038.1 GCA_021162155.1 bacterium | reverse complement strand
GCTCTATTATAGGTAGGTATTATAATTGAAACGAGAGGTCTCACAATGAATCACCTACCATAATGCAATTAATATCTTATATATGATAAATATGATACGTTTAACGATCGATTCTGATGACTCTTTTTATAATACGAACTTGTGTTTAGAGCTAACTCTATAAAATACTTTTATAAACCTCTATTGTTTTCTCGACCATGTAATCTACCGTATATCCTTCAAGAATCTTCCTACGTGCGTTTTTACTGATATACCTAGCTAAAGCTTCGTCTTCCAATAAAAGACGAATTCCGTTTTCTAAATCCTTTAGACTGCGAGGGTCGACGAGAATGCCATCTTTCATATGATGAATTACCTCAGTAATGCCGCCTATCTTAGAAGCTACTACAGGTTTTTCTGACGCCATTGCTTCGAGTAAAACTAACGGTAACCCCTCCACGCGTTGACTAGGCAATACTACAATATCCGCCAAGTTATAGTAGAGGGGTATCAGTTCATGAGGGACTTTACCTAGAAATACTACATGTGCACTTATTTTCAAATCTTTTGCAAGCTTTTTTAAAACATCTAAGTATGGACCATCTCCTACTATTACTACTTTTACTTTATATGTAGTAACAAGTTTTGGTAAAATTCTAAGAACTAAATGAAAACCCTTCTCTTTTAATATCCTTCCTAAAAGAAGGATTATCTTTTCGTCAGGATCGATTCTTAATTTTAGTCTTATGTGTGAAGCATCTCTGGGTCTAAACTTATGATGGTCTACACCGTTATGAATTACTATTAGTTTTTTGGAGGGTACTTTATAGAATTCTTTTATAATTTGTGCAAGATCTTTACTTACAGCAATAATTTTATTCGCTCGAAGGAATGACTTTTTCTCAGTACTATTAAAGAAATATCTGAGAGCGAGCAACATTCCATTAAAAATCTTCAAAATCTCTTTTGAATTTAGTGCAGATCTAAACTCATTTACTGTAGTACCGTGTGATGTTACGACAAAAGGCATATTTTTGGGTCCATATTTAACAAAACCAAATCCAGCAATACTTTGACTGTGAATAATGTCAAACTCTTTTTTAAAATGAAGCTTTTCAAAAAGCTTCCATGATTCCAAGTAAAATTTAGGAGTATACTTTAAAGAGATGTCTCCAACATAAAAAACCTCAATACCTTCTTCTAAAATTTCAAATTTTAAGTTCTGAGGATGTTTTGTTGTGATAACAGTGATATCTAGACCTTTGGTAGACAGTCTCCTAATAAGTTCGTAGGTATGAATTTCCATACCTCCCTTAATATGAGAATGGGGCAACCCTTTAGCAAAGACACAGAGCTTCATAAATACTCCTCCGTTTGTTGTTTCCCATAGCTTTTTAGTCTTAGCCTCAAAGTAAATATTGGCTTTAGATATTATAAAACTTAAGTAGGATCATTTTAAATAACGCTAAAATAGATGTACGTGAATATTAGTATAATGCAATGTTAAACAAAACACCCCCAAGAGATTTCTAACGGACAACCCCTTGGTGAGTAAAATGCGTAAAAATATCGCAGTAATAGGTGCAGGTTATGTAGGTATTGCAGTGGGCACAGGGCTTCTGTCATTGGGACACAAAGTTTCTTTTATAGACACTAGCTTTCAGAAGATAAAATCTTTACAACAAGGAATATCTCCAATATATGAACCCAAAGTTAACGAAATACTTCAAAAATACAAGGGAAACTATGTGGCAACATCTAGTTATGAAGACGTCTTGAGGGAATCAGAGATAGTTTTTATTTGTGTAGGCACACCAGTTAATGACAAAGGAAAAATTGATATGAGTTTTATATTGAAAGCGTCCGAAGAAATTGGGAAAGCGATTAAAAAAATTGACAATTGGATTTTAATAGTTGTTAAGAGCACAGTATTACCAGGTACTACAGAAAACTACATAGCGAAATCTATTGAAAAATATTCTGGAAAAGTAAGATACCGAGACTTTGGTTTAGCAATGAATCCTGAGTTTTTAAGAGAAGGAACTGCTTTGTCGGATTTTTTGGCTCCAGATAGGATAGTTATCGGAGTAAATGACGAGAAATCAAAACAAATTATGTTAGAACTTTATGAGAAAATAGATGCACCAAAGATCATTACTAATATAAAAACTGCAGAGATGATAAAGTATGTTTCAAATGCCTTTTTGGCAACAAAAATATCATTCTCCAATGAAATCGGGAATATTTGTAAAAAATTAGGAATTGATGCATTTAAAGTTTTTGAAGCAGTAGGTTTAGATCATAGAATTTCACCACACTTTTTTAGGTGTGGTCTTGGTTGGGGTGGATCATGTTTTCCAAAAGACATTACTGCTCTGATTAATTTTGCAAAAGAGATTGGTGAAGAACTAAAAATATTAGAGGCCGTTGTTGAGGTAAATAACGAGCAGCCAAAAAGGATGATAGCTCTTCTTAAAAGACATGTACCAAAACTTCGGGGCAGAAGGGTAGGTATTTTAGGGCTATCATTTAAACCGGGTACAGATGATATAAGAGAAAGTAGGGCTCTAATATTAGTTAGGGAACTTCTTAAAGAAGGAGCGGAAATAATCGCATACGATCCTAAGGCCATGGAAAACTTCAAAAAAGAGTTTCCTAACATAAAATACGCAAATTCAGCACAGGAGCTTATTAAAAGCGTTGATGTTGTGCTCATTGCTACTGAGTGGGAAGAGTTTGAACGACTTGACTATTCGGGTAAAATAGTAATAGATGGTAGAAGGATTAAGGCAGCAGAAAAAACCGCCAAGATATATGAGGGGATGTGCTGGTGAAAATACGAAAGGCGGTAATACCTGCAGCTGGATTAGGAAAAAGGATGATGCCGCTTACAAGAGCTCAGCCTAAAGAAATGCTTCCGGTAGTTCATAAACCAGTAATTCATTACGTCGTTGAAGAAGCCTATCAAGCGGGAATAAGAAACATTCTTATAATTACGGGAAAACATAAGAGAGCTATAGAAGATTACTTTGACAAGCCCATAGTAGATTCCAAGGATCCATGGAGTCTAGAACTTGAAAAAATCTTGGACGAAGTGAATATCTATTTTACACGTCAAAGGGAGCAAAGGGGCTTAGCAGATGCTTTAAGATACGCAGAGGGGTTTATTGACAATGAACCTTTTGCACTCCTGTTAGGAGACAATATTACATTACCACCATGTACTAAGATCCTTGTTGAATTATTTAAAAGAGTAAATGGAGGTTTAATAGCTGTAGAAAAAGTCGAAAAGGAACGAATTAATAAACATGGAATTGTAGACATCAAAGAGGAGCTTTTCTTGGATAACTACAAGATATTTAAACTAAAAGATGTCGTAGAGAAGCCTTCACCAGAAAAAGCACCCTCAAATTTAGCCATTATAGGGAGATATATCCTATATCCGGAGATCTTTGAGTACATAAGAAATCTAAAGCCTGGGTACTGCGGGGAGTTACAGCTTACGGATGCTATAAGAGAGATGATCAGAGATGGGTTTGAAT
>JAGGZF010000036.1 GCA_021162155.1 bacterium | reverse complement strand
TGCTTTAGTAAGCAGGAGAATATTTTTTATTATCCAACTACTAATAAACAAAAGGGCGCAGAAAAAGAAATTAAAAATACCTACTATATTTACAGCCAATAAAATCAAAAGTAATACAATCATCATTTTGCCTTCAGAAGACAAAGATAACCATTTCTGTTGGGCCCATTTAACAAGCACAGAAGAAAGTTTTTCTTTCCCGGTTAAAGGAAAACCGACAAAAGATGACCAGTTTTTTCTTATTTGCGAAATTAGTAGCTGATTCACTACCTGCTTTATTTTATTGGCGCCTCTATCCCCCGAAAGGTTTAATTGAGATTCCAGAGTATCTTTTATTAAGTCATCTACAGTACCGGCGAGATTATACTTTATGGGCAGAATATTAGATTGATTAACTGACCCCAAAAAATAATCTAGTGTTTTATTATAATCAATAGACGAGGCAACATTAGAGAAATAAATTAAATAACCTACTACTATAAAGATAGATAAAGAGAGCCACCAACTACCTTTTCTTATAATCCTCATCCAATTTAGATGTATTAAACTATTTGCTTCCTTTTTCATTGCTATCGCTGATAAGGAAAGAGAAGTAAATAGCGAAACTACTAATAGCCAGACATAATAATTAGAAAATTGATGAGAAAGAAAAGCTGGTAAGAGAAATGCTATACTGACTAATAATAAACACCACCAAAGGTATTTCCATCGGGCAAGCAGAAAATAAATCACCAAGACACTATATAAAACCAACCACAAAACAACATCAGAGATTAAGATATTCCAGCTGAAATTACGCAACACAGCAAGAGTTAACAAACTACTTAATGCTGCTCCTGCTATACAAATAGCCGCAAAAATCAAATTCTTGCCTAAAATTATTCTATCCTCCTGACTTAATCTATATAAACGATAAAGATTACTAACTTGTGCCATTAATCATCTTCTAAATTTTACCTCTTCAGTATAACACATTGTTATTTTTCTTCGTAATCAGCATCTTTGGGTTTATTTTCTTTCTCCTCTTTTGAAGTATTCTTCTCCTCCGGAGTAGCACTTGAAGGTCCTGAGGATTGCTTATACAAAGAAGCACCCAATTCAGATAAATCCTTGGATAATTGCTCTATTTTTTGTTTTAATTCTTCACTAGTTAGTTTTTCTTGGTTATCTTTTAGATTTTTTATTTCCTGTTCTATTTTTTCCTTAGTACTTTTATCTATTTTATCTCCTGCTTCTTTTAGGGTTTTCTCTGCTGTATATATTAGAGATTCTGCTTTATTGCGCAATTCAGCCAATTCTCTCTTTTTTCTATCTTCTTCAGCATGTTCTTCTGCTTCTTTCTTTAACCTTTCTATCTCTTCTTTGGATAAACCAGTAGAACCCTCTATCCTAACTGACTGAGATTTACCAGTTGCTTTATCTTTAGCAGTAACAGATAGAATTCCGTTAGCATCTACATCAAAAGTGACTTCTATCTGAGGGATTCCCCGAGGGGCCGGGGGAATACCATCTAAAATAAACTTACCCAAACTTCTACAATCAGCAGCCATTGCCCTCTCTCCTTGTAAAACATTAATTTCTACAGATGTTTGATTGTCTGTAGCAGTAGAAAATATCTGGGTCTTGGAAGCAGGAATAGTGGTATTTTTGGGAATCATTATGGTGTTTACTCCTCCCAATGTTTCAATACCTAAAGATAGGGGCAACACATCCAGAAGGAGCACATTTTTAATTTCTCCTTCCGGGGCCCTCTTTTCTTTTGCTGCAGTGATTATCTCTGCCTCAATCGCAGCTCCTATAGCAACTATTTCTTCAGGATTGATAGATTTGTTAGGTTCTTTTCCGAAAAATTCTCTTACCTTTTCCCTTACTTTAGGAATTAAAGTTGTACCTCCTACTAACACTATCTCATCAATATCTTTCTTGCTTAATTTTGCTTCTTCCAAAGTTTTCTCTACTCTTTTTAGAGAGCGGTCTATCAAATCAGAAGTTAATTTCTCAAATTGAGCCCTGCTTAATTTATAATAAAGATGTTTAGGACCATTAGCATCCGCCGAAATATAAGGTAAATTAATTTCTGTTTCCGGCACACTGGATAACTCTATCTTTGCCTTTTCTACGGCCTCTTTTAATCTTTGGAGTGCCAAAGAATCCTTTGTTAAATCAAATCCTTCATCTTTCTTGTACTGTTCAACTACCCAATCTATTACCCTTCGGTCAAAATCTTTTCCCCCCAAATGTGCTTCTCCTCCTGTGGCTATAACCTCAACTGTTTCCGGTGCTACATTTAAAATAGTTACATCAAAGGTACCACCTCCGAAATCATACACTAATACCTTCTGGGCTTTTTTCTTTCCCAATCCATAGGCAAGAGCAGCAGCAGTGGGCTCATTTATTATTCTTAAGACCCTAAAGCCAGCTATTTCTCCGGCTGCCTTTGTTGCTTTACGCTGATTATCGTCAAAGTTAGCAGGACAAGTTATCACAACTGATTCTATCTTCTCTCCTAACTTTTCTTCCGCATCCAGCTTAATTTTCTGCAGAATCATCGCCGAAATTTGAATAGGACTATACCACTTATCTCCCATTTTTACCTCTACTCCTCCGTCTTTTCCTTTCCTAGTTTCGTAAGGCAATCTCTTAACCTCTTCTTGAATTTCCGGATCATCCCAAGATCTGCCTATAAATCTTTTAACCTCAAAAATAGTATTCTTGGGATTAGTAACTGCCTGTCTCTTAGCCAACTCACCTACCAACCTCTCCCCGTTCTTAGCTATTGCTACTATTGAGGGAATTAAAATTGAGCCCTCCCTGCTTTCTAAACATTTGGGTTCTCCCTGAATAATACTAGCCATTTTAGAAATAGAAGTTCCTAAATCTATACCTAATACTTTTCCCATTTTAATACCTCCTTTTATTTGTAAAATTTTCTTAATAGTTCTTTTTGTTTAGGTGTTACCTTTTTAGGCAATTTTACAT
>JAGGZF010000014.1 GCA_021162155.1 bacterium | reverse complement strand
CGGGGAGGCGGGACTTGAACCCGCGACCTCATGGTCCCAAACCATGCGCTCTAAACCATGCTGAGCTACTCCCCGAAATTTCTCTGAGCAAAGTATAATAAGCCTCCTTTTACCTTGCAACTTCTATTCTCCCGCCTTTGCTTTGCTTCGGCGGGATTAAATTCTGCCATCCAGCTTATGTTCATTGACACTCCATAAGCTGGGGCATCATTTAACATGCTGAGCTACTCCCCGAAATTTCTCTACGGTCTATCAGCATCTTAATTTATACCAGATATTTCCTTATCTGGCAATAACTTCAACTATTACTTTACTAATACTGAAAACTAATCTATTCTATATTACAGAAGAATGAAGTTTCTACTTTTACTTATAACTTTATGCATTTTTATTTTACCTCAATTATCCACCTCTTCTTTAGGCAGACTTTACGACGCTCCCCGTTATATCTGCCTGGGATATTCTATCGCAAACGGCAATGGCTACAGATTTGTATTTGACCCTCATAATAAACCCTGTTTTTATAACAATTTTCTTTTCCCCTATATACTCGCTCCGGTTATAAAACTTAAAGGGATAGATTTCTTCAGTCTAAAACTTGCAATGATAATACTCAGCATTATAGCAATCATACTTTTTATAAAATGGTCTGAGAGATTCTATGAAAAAGAGAAAGCAGTCTACCCCTCGCTTCTGTTTTTAAGTTCTGCATTATTTATTGAATTCAGCGACAAAGTGATGACTGAAGTCCCATTTCTTGTGTTTCTTCTATTATCCTTTCTGTTATTCCAAGCCTGGATTAAATCCCGAAAGAATATCCATATCGTTGCTCTTGCCCTCAGCACCTACTGCCTGATATTTACCCGCATACCAGGTATAGCATTTTTACTGGGAGTGATTATTTACGCTATGGCTAAAAAAGATAAAAAACTGTTAGGCATGGGGATTATTGTATTTATAACGGTTTTAATTACCATAGGTATAATTCAGGGAAGGGTTAATCCTCAAGATAAGTTCTATCACCTCAGATATCTGCTCTACAAAAATCCCTTTGCCCCCGAGGCTGGCTATGTATCCCCAGAAGATATGATTACAAGAATTATTCAGAATTTTAAATTTTATATCATCAACATAGGAAAAATCTGCATACAGTTTCCTCATAAATCTGTATTACTATCACTATTAACTCTTCTCATTATTCTGAACGGGATTTTTAAACTCCATCCTTCCTCTCGGGCTTTTTACCTAAGTTCTTTCATCATTTACTTTTTTTATTTCTTAATCTGGCCCTGGCAGGATACCAGATTTCTTCTCCCCCTTCTTCCCTTACTTATAGTAATGTTCTTCAGGGGGCTAAATCCTCTACTCAACAAGCTTAGTCCAGAATGGAGGAAAGCAACTTTAACCGGGATTCTTTTACTAAGTTTTTACGGGGGGTATGATAAACTGGTGAGAAAACTTACTATTGAGAATGTCTACCCCACAGGATTGAGAGAATTTATAGAGATGGGTGAATGGATTGGAAAAGCAGAGAAGGGAGATGCTGTAATTTTATCTTCCAATCCTTCATTAATTTATCTACTCTCTTTTAAAAAAGGCGTGTTTCTAATTTATACAACTGATACTGAAAAGATTAATACCTACTTGAAAAATAACAGAGTCAATTACATCCTCACAGACTGTTACAACTCAGAAATGAAGAACTATATCTACCCCTGGATATATGAAAATAGAGAGAGACTAAAAATTGAGAAAATAAACGGAGCTACTGTACTTTTCAGGATAGATTAACGTTTGGAATATTGGAAAGCACGCCTTGCCTTCCGAAGGCCATATTTTTTCCTCTCCACCATTCTGGGATCACGAGTTAAAAGTCCTTTATCTCTGAGTATAGGACGATAAGATTCATCATAAGCAACAAGTGCACGGGCAATCCCCAGTGATACTGCTCCAGCCTGACCTGTAAGGCCTCCTCCCTCTACTTTGGCTTTAACATTAAATTTATCAAGGGCATTTATAACTTTAAGAGGAGCAAGAATCCACTGACGATAAAGTTCCCGTGGGAAATACTCATGAAATGGCTTATTATTTACAATTATCTTCCCCTCACCGGGTATTAACTGCACGCGAGCAACTGCTGTTTTCCTTTTCCCAGTAGCCAAAACTTTCTCTTTCTTTTCCACCGATTCCTCTACCATTTATTTTACCTCCAGTGGAATTGGATTTTGCGCCTGATGAGGATGATCCGGGCCTCTGTAAATTTTTAAGCGGGCAATTCTCCTCGCCCGATGTTTATTCTTGGGAAGCATACCACTCACTGCATGGCGGATGACTTCCTCTGGTTTTTTCTGAATCAGGTCTTTAAGGGTTCTAACTTTCAATCCTCCAGGATATCCGCTGTAACTGGTATATACTTTCTGGTCCACCTTCTTGCCAGTGAGTTTTATCTTATCAGCGTTAATAATAATAACCCCGGCTCCAGCATCAACATGGGGTGTATAATCAGGTCTATCTTTACCCATAAGTAATCTGGCTATGAAGGTAGATAACCTTCCCAAGGTTTTATCCTGGGCGTCAATCAGATAATATTTTCTTTCCTTAACATCCTCTTTTCTAAGCATACTGGTTTTCATCTTCGCCTCCAAGAGCAAAAAAGATATCATATATCTTTAGAATTGTCAAAGGACAATTAAAAATAAATTTTTCAAAGAAAAAAACATATTTGGTTGCGGGGGTCCCGATTAGAATCGGGACGACCTCTCTCCCGATAGATATCGGGAGAACGAGCTACACTTCATGCTCCACCTTTTTTCAAAGAAAAAAAACATATTTGGTTGCGGGGGGTGGATTCGAACCACCGACCTCCGGGTTATGAGCCCGACGAGCTACCTGACTGCTCCACCCCGCGTCTTATCAAAGATTCAATAACTCGTCTATTTTTAAAT
>JAGGZF010000002.1 GCA_021162155.1 bacterium | reverse complement strand
CAGATACAGAAACCTTAGATCTGAAAGTAAGAGCAGTGAATCTCCCCAAATGGAGAGAAATCATTCCCATCCTACCCTTCCTTAGAGGATTATTTCCTTGGGGGAAATGAGAGAAAATAGGGAAAATTGTATAAAAAAAGGACTGTGGCTCAAGGCCACAGTCCTTTAAAACAGCGGGGATATACTATTGTAGCATACAAATATCAGGAAGTCAAGAACAAAGATGTGGGTTGCTATTTGGAAAATAATGAGTTATACTTTATCTACTTAATCTCAATAATGGAAAAATTTTATTCTCCAACTGGGAAAATATTTAATTGTGAAACTCTGCTGCAAGAGATATTTTTTTATATTAAAAGTGACCCTTTGTCAAAATATAAAGTTATTATAGGAACTGATTCTGCTAATCATGAGACCACTGATTTTGTTAGTGCTATAGTAGTTTATCGGGTAGGGCACGGAGGAAGGTTCTTTTGGAAAAAAGTAAATCATAAGAAATATCGTTCCTTAAGAGAGAGAATATATCAGGAGGCCCTTCTTTCTTTAGAGTTGGCTGAGAAGATATTAAAAGGATTATCGAAAGAGAAAGATATTGATTTTGACTTTGAGATTCATATGGATATAGGTTCTCAAGGACCTACTAAGGAAATGCTACAAGAGGTGATAGGAATGATTAGGGGTTCTGGATATAAAGTAAGGACCAAGCCGGATTCCTATGGTGCCACTAAAGTAGCAGATAGATACACATAATTTGAGATAGTTTAATAAGAGAAATTAAGCATTACAGGGCTTTTTGGCTCTGTCTTTTTGTGATACAATTAAATTGATGTCGCGCAAAAGAAGAAAAAAGAGAAAAAAAGATACTGGAGAAGAAGAAAATCAGCACATTTTCTCTTTAGAACCTGAAATTAAGAGTAGTATCTATTCTGTAGTTTTTTTACTGGTAGCATTTCTTCTTATTCTGAGTCGCTTTAATCTGGCAGGGGTAGTAGGGCAGATTATATTTTTGGTATTTGATAAACTCTTAGGAGCGGGATATTTTCTTTTACCCTTTATATTTGTGATATTAGCTTTTCGTTCTTTTAAATCTGCTGAGGGGAAAATAGAAGTTAATTATTTAAATTTAGTAGGAAGTTTGTTGATACTTTTTTCTTCTCTTTCTTTGTTAGAATTATTATTTCCGGGGCAGGGAGGAATTATAGGAAAGATTGGCTCTTGGTTTAAAACTTATTTTGGCTTTTTAGCTTTATTGGTAATCTATCTTTCTTTACTGGTTATAGGATTGATTTTAAGCCTGAGATCTCCTTTAAGGTTTAATATTCCTTTTTTCCGGACGAGAAAGGACAGAGAAAAAGAAATATTAACTGAGGAAATGCCGGAAGAAGAAGAGGAAGAAGTAGAGAAAAGGAAAACAGAGGAAAACGTCTTAATCTCTCCTAAAGCAGTTGAAGGAACTCAGGGCAGTGCAAAATCCAAGCCGGTAGTAAGTTTTTGGAAAGGTAAAGGAAACTACAAATTACCTCCTTTGACCCTTTTAGATACAGATAGCTCCAGGCCCTCTGGTGGTGATATTAGAGCCAATGCTAATATTATTAAAAGAACTTTAGAAAGTTTTGGTATTGAAGTAGAGATGGGAGAAGTAAATATAGGGCCTACTGTTACTCAATATACTTTAAAACCTGCTGAGGGAGTTAAGCTATCTTCCATTACTTCTCTCCATAATGATTTAGCCTTGGCTTTGGCTGCTCATCCTATTAGAATTGAAGCGCCAATACCCGGAAAATCGATGGTAGGTATAGAGGTGCCTAATAGGTCTATAGCTCTGGTAAGATTAGGTAATATCTTAAAAGGATTAAAATTTTCCAGAACTCCCCCTCTAGCTTTTCCTTTGGGTAGAGATGTTAAAGGTAGTGTAGTAGTAGCAGATTTAGCAGAAATGCCTCATCTGTTAGTGGCCGGCGCTACTGGCTCGGGAAAAAGCGTAGCCCTACATTCTCTGATTACCTCTCTTTTATTTAAGAACCCTCCTGAGGTTCTCCGTCTGATTCTTATGGATCCTAAAAGAGTAGAGATGATACATTACAACGGCATCCCTCATTTGTTAACCCCAGTAATCATAGACCATAAAAAGGTTATCCCGGCATTAAAATGGGTTTTACAAGAAATGGAAAGAAGATACGATATCCTTACTCTTTCTCGTTCTCGAGATATTAATAGTTATAATGCGAAAGCCCTACAGAAAAAAGAAGAGCCGCTACCCTTTATAGTTATAGTAATAGATGAATTAGCAGATTTGATGATTCATTATGGGCGCGATCTGGAGAGTATGATAGTGAGAATTGCTCAAATGGCTCGGGCTACGGGGATTCATTTAGTAGTTTCTACTCAAAGACCCTCTGTAGAAGTTATTACTGGTTTAATAAAAGCGAATATAACCTCCAGAATAGCATTTCAGGTGCCTTCTCAGGTTGATTCTCGGACTATCTTAGATTGTGCCGGAGCAGAAAAATTATTAGGTCACGGAGATATGCTGTTTCTTTCTCCCCACTCCTCTAAACCGAAAAGAATACAAGGTGCTTATATTTCAGAGAAGGAGATTGATGCAGTGGTAAAGTTTATTACAGAACAAAACCAGCCAATTATAGAGAAACCTAATGGTTTATCTCAAGAAGTAGAAGGATTTATCGAAAAAAATGTTCAATCGGGGTCGGTAATAGATTTCGAGGCACTACAAGAGGAAGAAGATGAACTTTACCCAGAAGCATATCGTACAGTAGTAGAGATGGGTAGGGCTTCCGCCTCTCTTTTACAGAGGAAACTTAAGATAGGATATGCCAGAGCGGCTCGTCTTCTAGATATGTTAGAAGCCAAAGGAGTTGTGGGTCCTTCTAAAGGGGCTAAACCCAGAGATGTTTTTGTAAAAAAGGAAGAATTGGAGGAAAGAGGGTAAATAATGTATTAAAGATAATTTATTCAAATTTATGGGCGCAAAAGAGGAACAAAAAATTAAAGATAAAAAAGAAGAATTATCTCTGGGAGAATTTTTGTTAAGGATTAGAAAAACACGAGGGTGGGATTTAGACAGGGTTGTCCGAGAGACGAAGATATTGAAAGAAATTCTTTTAGCATTAGAAAGAGAAGAGTTTTATAAATTACCTCCTCCAGTGTATCTGAAGGGCATCCTTAAAAAATACGCTCGCTATTTGAAAGTAGATCCTGATAAACTTATTTCTCTTTATGAGAAAAGTAATCATCGTGATTTAGTTTCAGGAAAGAGTGATAAATTGCCTCATAATCGTTTCTTTGTTCCTGTGGCACAACTAGGAAGAAGAATTCAACTGGTTTTTCCTCGGTTACTAAAGTGGATAGTCATTATAATTCTTCTTCTCTACTTCTTTTATGAAGTGAGTTTGCTGGTGTTACCCCCGGGAATATCGCTATTATATCCCCCTGCCGATCTTACTACTTCTAACCCAGAGCTGGTAATACGAGGAGAGGTATGGAGAGCCAAAGATTTATTTCTTAACGGAGAACCTATAACTTTTAATGAGAAAGGTTATTTTGAAGAGAAAATAATATTAGAAAAAGGACTTAATCGATTAGAAATTAAGGCAGTTGGTAATTTGGGTAAAAGCTCACGAGTTGTTAGAAATATCATTTATTCTCCTTAATAGAAAATCTAAAATATAAGGCAGCAAGAAGATAAAACTTGTTGATGAGGTATAAGAAATCTGATATAATGAAGTGATAAAATGTTATGCCTAAGAAAGTTTCTACAAGAAAGCAGAAAGAAAGTAGCCCTTTGGAATCTACTCTAAAGGATTTACGAGAGCGATTTGGGGAGGGAGCAATAATGAGATTAGGAGAGATGAAGAGAGTGGATGTAGATGCAATTCCTACTGGTTCTCCTTCTTTGGATTTGGCTTTAGGAGTAGGAGGAGTACCCCGGGGAAGAATTATAGAAATTTATGGCACAGAGTCGTCAGGTAAGACTACTTTAGCCCTTCATATTATAGCCGAAGCGCAAAAAAAAGGAGGAAAAGCAGCATTTGTAGATTCTGAACATGCTTTAGATCCTGAATATGCTCAAAAAATAGGAGTTAAAGTTAAGGATTTGCTAATTTCTCAACCAGATAGTGGAGAGCAGGCCTTGGATATAGTAGAGGCATTAGTGCGTTCCGGTTCTGTTGATGTGATAGTAGTTGATTCGGTGGCAGCTCTTACTCCTCGGGCAGAATTAGAAGGAGAAATGGGAAACCAGCAGATAGGATTACAAGCACGATTGATGAGTCAGGCATTGCGGAAATTAACTGCTATTACTGCCAAAAGCAACACAGTAGTTATTTTTATTAATCAGACCAGAATGCAGATAGGAATGATGAGATTTGGTAATCCTGTAACTACTCCGGGAGGTAAAGCGTTAAAATTCTATTCTTCTGTGAGAATAGAATTGAGAAGGATAGCCCAGATAAAAAGAAAAGATGAAATAGTTGGTTCTCGAATTAGAGCTAAAGTTGTGAAGAATAAAGTCGCCCCTCCTTTTAGACAAGCGGAATTTGACATTATTTACGGAAAAGGGATTTCTTATGAAGGTGATTTGTTAAATTTGGGAATAAAGAGAGGATTAATAACCAGAAGTGGGAATACCTTTACTTTTGGAGAGGTTAAGTTAGGAGTAGGATTTGAGGCAGCGAGGAAATTTTTGGAAGAAAATCCCAAAATAGCGCAGGAAATTCATAAGCAGATTCTTAAATTAGAAGTTTAATTGTATAATTGATATAAAATTTTATGAAGCAAGAAATAACAAAAGAAGAAAAGACAGGGAAATTTTTTTACGAACTTTCTTTTTGGTTAAAACCTCAATTAGAAGAAGAGGAAGTGTCACAAAAGGTCTCTCAGATTCAGCGTATAATACAAGAAGAAGGCGGATATAATGTGGAGGCCTCTCTCCCTAAATTGAAACTCTTGGCTTATCCTATAAAAAAAGAGACGAGTGGATATTTTATATATATCCAATTTGAAATATCTCCCGAAAAACTTTTAGCAGTGGAGCAAAAGTTAAAGCAAGAACAAGATATTTTAAGGTATCTAATAGTTAAAAGGGAAAAGAGAAAAACTTCTCTATTTTCTCCGGTTAGAAAAAAGAAGGAAAAGAAAGCTATTTCTACCAGAACTGAACCAGAGAAAATTACCGCTGTTGATTTGCAAGAATTGGATAAAAAATTAGACGAAATATTAAAAGAATAACAGAAAACAGCGGGAAATAAAAAATATGAATCTAAATAAAGTATTTCTTATAGGCAATCTCACTCGTGATGTGAGCTTGCGAACTACGCCAGCAGGGCACCCTGTGGCTGATTTTGGATTAGCCACTAACCGTACTTGGATAGATTCTAACGGACAAAAACAGCAGGAAGTAGAATTTCATAATATAGTAGTATGGGGGAAAATGGCAGAGTTGTGTAATCAGTATCTCAGGAAAGGAAGTTTGGTATTTATAGAGGGCAGGATTAGAACTCGGACTTGGCAGGATGCTAATAATCAAAAAAGATATAGAACAGAAATAATAGCAGAGAATATTCAGTTTGGCCCTCGTTTAAATAAAGAGGCAGAATATAAAATGCCAGAAGCAGTTTCCCCAGAAACATTAGAAGCAGAAGAACCCTTAGAAGAACTCCCGGTATTAGAAGAAGAAACTCCTCCAGAGGAGAACAAAACACAATCAGAATCAGAGGAAATTAAGAGTCAGGATATTCCTTTTTAAGGGTTTCTATTATTTCTTCCAAATGACCATCTAAAACATCTTGGATATTATGCCAAGATGTTTTTATTCTATGGTCGGTAATCCTATCTTGAGGAAAATTGTAGGTGCGGATTTTTTCTGCTCTATCTGCTCGGCCAATTTGTTCCCTTCTTTTCTGAGTTATATTCCCTTGTATCTTTTCTTGTTCCAATTCCCAGAGTTTATTTTTTAGAATCTCCAGCGCTTTCTCCCTGTTTTGCCTTTGACTTCTTTCACTTTGGCAACTAACAACTATTCCTGTGGGTTTATGTTTTATTCTTACTGCTGTTTCTACTTTTTGCACATTCTGTCCTCCGGGTCCAGAAGAGCGGAAAAAACTTATTTCTAAATCTTCTGGTTTTATTATTATATGGGGATTTTCCACTTGAGGAAGAACTGCTACTGAGGCAGTGGAGGTATGTATTCTTCCTGATTTTTCCGTAGCAGGTATTCTTTGCACTCTATGGACCCCGGCTTCATAACGAAGATTTTGGTATGCTTGAGGATGGTCTATTTCGAAAATGATTTCTTTTAATCCGTTTAGTGAAGTTCGATTTTGGTCAATGATTTTTAAAGGCCAGTTGTTTTTAGCAGCGTACAATTGATACATTCTGAATAAATCTGCTGCGAATAAAGCCGCTTCTTCTCCTCCGGCACCAGCCCTTATCTCCATTATTATGCTTTTTATAGATTTGTTCTCTTCTTTTTTGTTCTTGAGTTTTTGAAGTAATTGTTTTTTTATTTCTTCGTTTTCTGCTATTTCTTTTTCTGCCAATTCTATCAATTCTGGATCTGATGCTTCGGAAAGTATAGATTTGGCTTCTTGAATCTTTTTTTCTTTTCGAAAAATCTCTCTATACAGAAATAATTTTTTTTCTATTTCTTTTAATTTCTGGGAGATTTTCCTGAATTTTGCAGATTGATTTGAAGAGGAGGAATTTGAAAGAAACTCAGGATCGCTGAGTTTCTGTAACAATTGCTGTCTTTCTCTTTCTAATTTTTCTTTCTCCTCTATAATTTCCTGTTCCATTATTTTTTATTTTTCTTTGTTTCCTTTTGTTTCTGGTCTTTATTCTTTTCTTTCTTTTTGCTGTGAAGATTAGAATTTTTTATTTTATGAGTTTTGGCTAATCTTTCTTTAAATTTCTGCACTCTTCCAGTAGTATCTACCAATCTTTTTTGTCCGGTATAAAAAGGATGGCAATGGGAACAAATTTCCACTTCCATTTCAGGCACAGTGGAGCCAACTGTAAATTTTGCTCCGCAGGTGCAGGAGATTTTTGCTTGGGGATAGTATTTAGGATGAATACCTTTTTTCATAATAAGATTGTATAAGATCATAATAGCAAAGAATAAGTAAAAAGGCAACCCCCGCCTCCTTGACATATTAAATAATTTTTGTTATCATTTAGAAGAAAGGAGGTGAAGTAATTTGAAAATTAAATTGGCAGCATTGATGCTGGCGTTGGTGTTGTTGGTGTTGGGAATAGCGGTGCTACCTTCTGTTTCAGCAGAATCTCTCAATTCTGCGAGATTTCTGAAAATTGTTTCTCATGTGAATTATGAGACAGTTAATCCCAATGAGAACCTGCTAATAGTAATCCAAACTGATTCGCGTATTGGTTTTATTGAGTGGTACTTTGACTACGTTCATTCTGAGAGCTATCATAGAATTCCTTTTGTGCCTACGGAAAGTGGTTATTTCGCGTTTATGATTCCTAAAGCAGTGTTGAAAGCGCATCGAGGCATTCATACGCTTCACATTCACAAAGTGGTGTATGTAACAAGGCACTCTTGGGCTAGTTACGGAGATACGTTGGTGTTACAGATCGGAGGGACAGAGAGGATGCATGTAGTGGCCTACAGAGTAGTGCCCGCAGAGTACCAGTACGGCTATGCGGTAGTAAAAAAAGATCAAGTTGTGATTTACGAAAAAGCAGTATATGGTGTGCCTCAGGGGAAAGTAATAGCTCAATATCCAGTAGAAGAATGGAATTTTGAACCAGGATACCAGAGGATAGGTAATTATTATATTCCAATTAGGAGAGGCTATGCCGGAGATGGGTGGTATTGGAGCGAAAAGTGGATTCCTACGGCTAGTGGTTGGGTCCTTGAACACAATGTGAAGAGGATTCTTGCTCCTGCTAAAGTAGTTGCTTTCGGCTGGACTAGAAGCCAAGCAAGACGTTATGACCATTTTGGTTTTGGGTATTCTTTTAAATTAGATGTTACTGTCACAGTGAAAGGTATGAAGTTTGAGATTCCGGCTGCAGAAGTGGGCACAGTGTGGAAAAAAGACCAGCTGAATGTAGCAAAAGTAATTGAAGAATTAGAAAGGAAATACAGAAGTTGTTATGCAAGAGATTTCGGTGTTCCCCCCGAAACAGTTAAAGTAACAGTTGATTTTACTTGGACCGGAGAAGGCGGATGGAGAGCGTTGTTCGCCACAGATTCTAGAGAGTGGTTCGAGAAGTACGGGATGATAGTAGAGTCTGTGTTGCAATGCGATGAAGAAGGCAACTTTAGCTATGTTCCTGGTGGTAT
>JAGGZF010000005.1 GCA_021162155.1 bacterium | reverse complement strand
CTCGAGGCAAGTGATAAAAAGAAGAGTTAATTTCTACTGTCTTCCAATATTGAGAATAGAAAGATAATTTATCCTTACATTTTTCAGGATAAAATATTCCTTCCCAATCATAATAAACCCAACCAGAGGTTCCTACCAAAATTTTTCCTCTGGCTTTCTTCCTCTTTTTGTTTCTCTTTTTATTATCCCTTACTTCTTTAATGATTTTATGGGTTGGAGAAATTGTTCTTTGGTGATAAAAGGATTAACCCGCAATGCCTTTTCTATGATTGCTTTTTTCTCTGCTTCTGTTCTTGCTTGAAGATATTTTGCTCTCAATTTTCTCATCTTTATCTTCCTCATCCTGCGTTTCCGCATTGCTCTTAATTTAGGTGGACGACGAACCATAATTTTTATAAATTATTACTAATTATGTAATAATTCTTCTAAAGATAAAGCATTATCTTTGGTATAAGGACCTATTCTTTCTCTTTCTAAATAATACAGAAATCCTCCGCATTGTAAATCATCGCCTATATCTTTTACTAACTGCCTAATATAGGTGCCGCTTCCTCAACTAACTCTTACAGTTAATAAGGGAAATTTATAAGTTACTATATCCCAAGAATAAATTTTAATCTTTTTCTTTTTCCTAATTTTATTTTTTAATTTATACAGAGGTTTTCCTCGATATTTTGCGGCAGATTGCATAGGAATTTGCTGAACTATTTCTCCCTTGTACTTCTGAAGTGTCAATTTGATATCAGATAAATCAGGAGGATTAACAACAGGTCTTATCTGAATATTTCCTTCCGGGTCGCCAGTGTCAGACGTCGCTCCTAATCTTATCCCTGCTACATATACCTTCTTCCATCTCTGAATAAGATCAAACTTTTTAGTAGCATTACCCAACAGCAATAGTAACAATCCGCAGGCAAAAGGGTCAAGAGTCCCGGCGTGTCCTATTTTTCCCTGAAAACGAAAATTCTTTTTATATAATCTAATAATATCATAACTAGAAAACCCCACTGGTTTATTTACTGGAATAATCTCATCCATCTTTTTCTGATGTATTAATTTCAATTATTTTATTTCTGGAATATAACCCCCTACTAATTCTTATATTCTTTTCAGGGATACCGAAGAAAGAAGAAAGCATTCTTAATAATTCTTTATTCGCCTTTCCTCCTCGGGGTTGAGATTTTAATTTTGCTACAAAACTATTTTCTGATTTCTGTTGGAGGCCTGATTTAGAAGATCCCGGAAAAACTTTTACTCTTACCAACCTCCTCATATCTTTAATTTCTTCTTATATACTTCATAATCCCTCTCTGTAAACAAGACAAAAATAACCTCTCGGGGATATTCATATTGTTGCCCAAACTTCTTAACAGTATTAATGGCTACAGAAGCGGCTTTTTCGAAAGGAAAGCCATAGGCTCCAGTAGAAATAGCAGGAAAAGCCACTGAAGAAAGTTTATGCTGCCGGGCTAACAATAAGGATTGCCAATAACAAGAAGCTAATAACTTTTCTTCATTATGATTACCGCCTTTCCAAACAGGTCCTACAGTATGAATTACATATTTAGCCGGTAAATTATAACCCGAGGTAATCTTGGCCTGCCCAGTAGCACATCCCCCTATTTTCTTACACTCTTGTAAAAGTTGTGGTCCTGCTGCTCGATGAATAGCACCATCTACACCCCCACCACCTAAAAGAGTTTTATTGGCAGCATTCACTATAGCATCTGCTTTTACTTTAGTTATATCTCCTTGTATTATCCTTATTTTCATTCCTATTAGAGCGGGATACCAGAATTGAACTGGCGCCTCTACCTTGGGAAGGTAGCGTACTACCACTATACTAATCCCGCTTTTTTAATATATTCTTCCCTAAAGTTTTAAAATTACCTATAAAATCATACCATAATTCTCGAAAGTAGGAAAGCACCCCACAACCATCTTTTTTTTCTTGCTCCCCTGAAGTTGGAAAGATAGAAGTGCTGGTAGTAGCAATAGTAGGGGGCACTATCATTACCACTTTCTCTCCTTTCTTCTTCATACCTAATTTCAGGCGCACTTCTTTCTCTAAAACATCCTGCTGCACATCCTCTTTTTCTTTTCTTTGTAATTCAGTAAGTTGCTTTCGTAGTTCTTTCTCTCTATTATACAATTCAGCAAATTCACGCTTCAAAGAAAGATAGCGCTTATAATCTTGGATAACCCTTGCTAAAAGTCCTTTTATTAGCAGAGACGCTACTAAAATAAGCAATACAATTTTTATTATCCTACCTATATTACTTATATTTTTTCTGTTTTTTCTCATTTTAGAAATTTTAGAAAAAACTATTTTTCTTTAGAAAAAAGTTTTAAAAACACAGAAGGTGGAATCTGTAAAGAAGCATATCGCAATAATCTTTTCTTTCCTTGCTTTTGCTTCTTCCACAATTTCATCTTTCTGGTCCTGTCTCCTCCATATAAATATCCTGTCACATCTTTTCTTAAGGCAGGAATGGTTTCTCGAGCTATAATTCTTCCTGAACTCTTCACCTGAATAGGTAGAGGATAATTCTGACGAGGCAACAACTCCTTTAGTTTTAACGCTAATTCCCGGGCTGACTTCTCTGCTCTTTGCTGCACGACTACAGAAGATAAGCTCTCAAATTTTTTTCCTGCCAACCACACCTCCAGTTTAACTAAATCCACTTTTCGATATCCTTTCACTTTATACACTAAAGAGGCAAATCCCTGCGAAACTGATTTTAACTGATCATAAAAATTTCTAATTGTTTCCCGCAAAGGCATTTCACACTCTACCACCAAATTCTCTCCAAAAGTATAAGTTTGAATATTGTCTCCACGAAGTGAATGAATTAACCGAAGGATACGGGAAAGATGTTCCGGCGGAGTCATAACTTTAACCTCTGCCCAAGGTTCTTCACTGAAAACTATTTTATCTGGAGAAGGCCACTGAGTAGGATTGGTCACAACGATGTAATTATTTCTCCCCTTTAACCGCAATCTATAGGGAACAGTTGGGTCTGTAATAATGAATTCTAACCCGTATTCTCGCTTAAGCCGCTCTTTAACTATCTCTAAATGAAACAATCCCAGAAATCCCAGCCGAAACCCTCTTCCCAGCACATCAGAATTCTCTGGGGTAAATTGAAGAGCCCAATCATTTAACTTCAATTTTAATAGGGCTTGCCTAAATAAGTCAAAATCTTTATTTTCCTGCGCTAAATAAAAACTAGCGTATATCATCGGCTGAGGTTCCTGATAACCCAACAGTGGTTGAACCGCCACTCGGCTGTCTGTAAGAGTAATAGTATCCCCTATTCTTACTAAATTGGGATTTTTCAAACCAGTAGCCACCCATCCTATTTCTCCTGCTTGTAGTTGAGAGGTTTTTCGAAGATCCGGGTTAAAATATCCTACAGCAGAAACCTTTGTCTCGGCTCCGCTAATCAAAAATTTAATAGTATCGCTAATTTTTACCTGACCCTGAAATATTCGAATATGGGCTATAACTCCCCGATAGTCATCATAATAAGAATCAAAAACAAGCGCCTTTAAAACGTTCTGGGAAGAAGTTATCACTGGAGAAGGAACCTCTGTAATAACTCTACGCAATAATTGTTCTACTCCCTCCCCTGTTTTAGCAGAAACTAAAGAAATATTTTCCGGAGTTGTGTGTAATAAATCGGCTAATTCTTTTTGTCTTCTTTGTCTTAAAGATTCGTCCATTAGGTCTATCTTATTTATTGCTCCTATAATTTTAATTCCCTGCTTCTGGGCTAAATTTAAATTAGATAAAGTTTGCGCCTGAATTCCCTGAGTTCCATCTACTAATAAAATAGCCCCTTCTACTGCTGCCAATGCCCGAGAAACTTCATAATTAAAATCTACATGTCCGGGAGTATCTATAAGGTTTAAAATATATTTTTCTGAAGATCCCGGAATAGAATAAATCATTCTTACAGGATGCATTTTAATAGTCACTCCGCGTTCTCTCTCTAAATTCATTCTATCCAAAAATTGAGGCACTAATTTATCTTTAGGGACAGCATTGGTAATCTCTAAAAATCTGTCAGCCAGAGTAGATTTCCCGTGGTCTATGTGTGCTATAATTACAAAGTTTCTAATATTCATAAAAGACGACGTCTTTTAATTATTTCCTGAATAAACTGCGCTTCTTCTATTTTACATTTTAGTGATAAATAGTAATAAGTAATCCCGCTTATTAGCAAGGATACTGCTGTAACTCCTGCTAAGTTTACTACTTTATCAGCAGTAAAATAACTTATTAGAAACTTAAATGTTCCATAACCCAGTAACCCAGAGAGACAAGAGATGACAAGAATAATACTGATTTTCTTTATCCAAGACCAACCAAAATTAAATCGTGATTTTCTTTTCAATAAAAAGAATAAAATTGCAAAGTTTAAAATATTAGTCAGCACTATACCGCCGGCTACTCCGGTTATTCCTTGCTTTAATCCCCAATAATAACTAATATACAATCCTAAAGGATAAGATATAACCGAAGCAATTAAGGGACTAATAGTATCTTTTCTGGCAAAAAATACTCTCAACAGCAAAAGATTAATGCCGGAAAAAATCATTGCTCCCACTAAAATTCTCAAAACCTGTGTCGTAAGTAAAGTATCCTGCCAATCAAACTTTCCATAACCCAGAAGAAGACGAATTATTGGTTGTCTAAAGAAATAAATCCATACGGCAAGAGGAAAAAGAAGAAATAAAATCTGAGACAGAGTGTTCTTAAGAACTATAACGAAATCAGAGTTCCGATGTTGGGCATACAAATCTGAAAGCCGAGGAAAAGCGGCTATAGCAAGAGGTAAAACAAAAATGTTTTGAGGAAGATTCTGAATAGATACCGCAAAATTTAAGACAGATAAACTACCCTCTTTCAGAAGTGTAGTAATAGTTGTAATACCTACCAAGAACAACTGGTAGCTAACTATTCCTAATAAACGAGGTCCTATTAAAGCAATCATTTTCTTTAATGCTGTTTTTATCTCCTTAAGCCAAGCTGGTTGCAGAATTAAGCATCCTCCTAAATGGTAAAAAGATGGCAATTGAATTATTAAATGCAATACTGCCCCCAATACAACACCGTAAGCCAATCCGGGTAAACCAAACAGAGGAACTCCCCACACTATTCCTATTATAATTCCCAAATTATACATTACTGGTGCTACGGCGCTAATAAAAAACAATTTAAAAAATCTCAGCAATCCGGCAATTACAGAAGAAATACCCAACAATACTGGCTGAATCATCATTATTCGGGTAAGAGCAACAGCAATGTTTAACTTGCGGGAATCAAAACCTACTAAAAGTTTAGCCAAAATAGGGCGAGCAAAAATAGCAATTAACAGCGACATAATCCCCAGTATTATTCCGGTAAAAACAATAGTAGCACTAGCCAAATGCTGGGCTTTTTCTCTGTCTTTATGCCACCAACTACTAAAAACAGGAATAAAAGCAACAGAAATTGCTCCCATTATAAAAACATTATAGATAAGGTCGGGTAAACGAAAGGAGGCATAATAAATATCAAGATTGGCAGAAGCGCCAAATCTCCAAGCCAATAATGCGTTTCGCAAAACACCCAGCAACCCGCTCACCAAAGAAAGAGAGGCAGTCACTAGCCCTGCTCCAAAAATAGTTTCCGATTTATGATTGACTATTTTAGTTATTAACTGATTCATTAATCCTGATTATCTGTATCTTGTATTTGAAAATTTAACTTTAAATCTCTAACTAAAGGAACCCATTTATTCATAGGTAAAAGAGTAGGGGCTAATTTCTGATTAGGAAGCAGATGTAATTGATACCAAAAACGAATATTCTGTCCGCTTTGATAAAAAACAGACACCTTCCATTCTCCTTTTTTAAGAGAAAAAGGAAGGAGATACTCTAACACTACCGGCCGGGAAGATAACTTCGCCCAGCACCCTATAACGGTTTGGTTATCTTTTTGATATATCTCTATCTGATTCTTCTCATCTATTTCTTTACTATGCTCCAGAAGAAAAACATCAGTATCTTGGGCATAGCGCAGGTTTTCATAGAACGCAGAATAATCAGGGGGTGTTTTAAGGTGGCAACCTTTTGCTTTTACTATTTTTACTCCCGGAGGTAAATATACTTTTAGATAATTTTCTAAATCAGGAGTTTTAGGAGTAGCGCTGATTGTAAGAGTATCTATTATCTTATCTGAAGATTGTATCTTTTCAGTTAATTTTATATTTTTTTCTCTGGAGTCCAAGATAAAATCTTTACCTATATAATTAAAAATTACTGCTAAATAATTGGAACTTTTCTTATTATTCAGCTCTGGCCGGGAAAAAAGTACTTGGGTCAACTTGGCATCCTTTAAATATATTTGGATATCCTTATTAGCATAATCTTCAGAAAAATCTTTTAATAATACCATTAACTCATCAGGCGGGGTCTGGCGTAATTTTTGGAATAATTGGTCAAAAAACAAAGAAAGAACTTCCGGCTGAGTGCGAATCGGGGCAGGTTTCAAACCCTCTTCCACTTGAGATACAAAGAAGGTCTCCCAATTATCAGAATTGACAGTTAAATTATACTCATCTATCTTCACCTCCCCCACCACAGATAAGATTTCTTCTATTAGGGAAGGATTTATAAAAATTACTCCGTCTAACACGGGAACAGAAATATCTTGATTATAGTATTCTAATATTTTTCTCCCGGATGAATTGACATCGTAAAACCAGTTTAAATCATGGAAAAACCATCTATTGCTAACTACCTGCAAGGGTTGAGGAGGTATCAAAACTTTAGAGAATTTATCATCTAAATCAGATATGTGATCTCCTTCAAGAGAAATTCTGCCCTGATTTAGATTTATTATTAAATAAGCACCCACAAAGCCACCAGTAGGCCGAGGTAATTCAGGAACTTGAATTAACACTAAATAATGTCGGGGTTCTTTTTCTCCTAAAAGCCACAGCCAAGCATCAGTTTTCTTTTTCATCTCCTTAATAAAACCTATTTGTAAATCAGACAATTCATCTAAATTGTCTCTCAAATCCTGTAAATAAAACAAATTATTCTCCTGCTTATTCAATATATCACTTATTAAAGACCCATCTATTATATGTTGCGCATCAAACATCAATTTGGAAAAACTTTTCCGTAACTGAACATCGTTTTTAATCTTAGGCATTATAGTTATCAAAGATTCTATCTGCTTCTGCCAAAATTGAAATTGTTTGGTGAAAGCAGAAATCTTCTGCCAATTTTTTTGAATAGTAGAAAGTGATTCGGATAAATCAGTAAGTTTGACAGTTTGTGGTTGTTGCTGAAGATGAGAAATAGTATCTTGGATTACTTTATGTAATCGTAAAGAGTAATTCCCCAAATAAACTATAACTCCTAAAATAATAAAAGCACCTAAAATTTTCCCGATTATTTTAATCATCTTGAAATTCTTCATAAAATCTAAAAGATAACTAAATTATTCTACTATAAATTAAAGAATTTAGCAAAACTTGAGCTATTTAACATTTTGTGTTATACTTTTGGGCGACCTAACCGGATAGTCGCTCCTTTACAAAGGAGAGGAAAGTCCGAACGCCCATTCAAGGCAGTGGTTAAAAGCCACCCCCTTGTGGATTGCTCTTCCCGGGCAACCGGGAAAAGCATTAGAAACAAGGGAGAGGTGCGAACAGAAACGTCTTTAACCGAAAGGTTAAAGACACCCTATTATTAGGGTGAGCCTGATGGTAACATCAGGGTGAAACGGCTAAATCCTTGCCGGGCGCAAGATCCGTGCCCAGCACCATTTTCTAAAATGATGCTGGGAGTGATCGCTAGAGCCCCAAGGTAACGAGGGGCCCAGAGAAATGACTATCGCCTCTTCTTAGAGGTACAGAATTCGGCTTATAGGTTAGGTTAAAGCAAAACCGCTCTCTCCAGAGAGCGGTTTTGCTTTTTACACCTCTATTTCTCCAAACAAGATTGAAGTTTATTTATTTCTTTAAGAAATATTTCTTTATGCCACCGGCAAAACCAAGGTTGCTGCCGGGAAAATTGATATAAACTACGCAGAAAGGATAAACTGTGTTCTAAATGAGACCTATTTTCTCCGGGTTGGATTGCTTTCCCGGTATCCAAATAGGACTGACGAGCAGACCAGTCACCGGGTTGGTCTGCTCCGGGAGGATATACTAATAAATAATCTAATAACACTTCTGCCGGTACAACTCCTCCTATCTTTCTTATAATGCCTTTTTCCCGCCAAGCCGCCTCATCTAACCCATAAAGAGGCATATCATATCTATTGCTGTAAAGGGCTGTTAGATTACCCCAAGCCAAAACTTTACACTGAAAATTATACTTTTCTGCTAGGGATTGTAAGACATCCAAAGAAGGAACAGAAATATAGCCAGTGCAAATAATTTCTTTTATCTTACTTTTCTTCTTTTGTGCTTCTCTAATTAAAGTTTCTATGGCTATTTTAGAAGTTCCCCCACTGGCTTCTGTATCCGGCTTAATAACAATTATCTCCTGATGAGAAGGTAAATTGCTAAAATCCTTATAAATAATTTCCAGTTGGTCAGCATAGGCATCGTGCTGCCGATAAGAGGGTTTTTTATAGCGAGGCCTAATTTTAATCCGGGGTAAATGAAGATTTAGTTTCTGGAAACCCTCTCTAATTTTATAGCCCGGCCCTGCTCTCAAAACATCATAAATAAGAGTTGATTTTGGATTGATGTTCCACAAAGATAAAATCGCTTTAGCGCAATACTCTCCCACCCTCTCGCATCTCTTATCTAATTCTTTGCCTACTATATGAGGATGACTGGAAATTTCTACAATTTCTGGCGCATAAAGGATGTAAATTTCTGGTGGTATTTTTAACCCTTTATATTCAGGATTGGTAATCTTTTTAGAATTAACTCTATAGACAGAAAAAGGATTAAAAGAAAAAGCCACCTTTTCGGTGGCTAAAATATCTAGATGAAATTCTTTCACTATCATTTCTATCTCCTGTGATGTTATTTTAAAACTATTCCGTCCCATATATAAACCAATATCTACTAAAACTCTATTTTAAGCATAAATATTGTTTTGTCAAGAGAAACTCAAGGATTGGCTGCGTTCATATTTATCCAAAACTTCATTCACCAAACGGTCTGCTAATTTATTCTGTTCTCGGGGAATATATTTGAATTTTAACCTCGGGAAATCAAATTTTAAGTTCCATATTGCTATAAAAAAGGAGCCCAATTCTGGATGTAAAATCTTAAATTTTCCGTTAAGTTGATTCACTACTAATTCCGAGTCAGAATTTACAATAACTTCTGTGTTTTTAATTTTCTTTTTGCCCAATAATTGCTTTGCTTTCTTCAAAGCAAAAATAATCGCTTTATATTCTGCCTCGTTATTAGTAGCTTCTCCTATATATTCAGCATAGGTCTTGTTACCTATAACTGCCGCTATAGCAGCGGGTCCGGGATTCCCCCGAGAACCGCCATCTGTATAAATTATTAGTTGATTCATGTTATTTTATCTCCTGCCAAGGCCAAGGCTCTGAAAGATTTAAAGTAAAACTAGCAGCCCTGAAATGCCCTCCTCCTCCATATTGCTCTGCTATTTGAGCGACATTTACACTTCCGTCAGAACGTAGAGAAACTTTCTTGTAATTCTTATTCACTAAGTAAATTAAGGATAAGGGAGGATGTTTCTCCAGCAAAGCATTCCCAATTTCAGAGATTAAATCTACAAAAGGCACTTCTACTGCCAAGGCAGTCCATTTGTGGAATTTAACTAAATGTGCCCGTTGAGTAATTTCTCGAATAATTTTTTGTTTATATAAATAAATTGCTTTGCCCTGTTTTATTAAAGAGCGTCGGGAAGCATAATTTTCTACCTTCCTTACTAATTTACTCCACTCTCGAAAATCAAAGCTAATAATTTCTCTATAAGACATTATCTCCCGAGCATAGGGAAGTTTCCACCGCCAAAGATCTTCATCTTCTACATACAGCAAAAATTTAGGAATTTTTTTGCGAGGGAAGAAATAGTGCCAAGTTAAAACACAAGCAGAATGCTGGTCATCCCATCTATAATCATCTGCCAGTGCTAAAACTTTCTTGGAAGTTAAGTGGTGGTCTATTACGACTACTCTGTTATTATTCTTTTTTAACTTTTTCACCCTCTCTTTATTAGGGGCTACATCTAAAAAATAAAATTCACTATTATTTACATTGTGAGACCAAACGTTCCTGTTGTCCCTTAAACCTAAATACTGAGCTTTATTCTTAAATTTTTTCCAAGCCACCCAAGCAGAACTAAAACCGTCAGGACAATTTTGGTGATAAATTACAAAAATAGAGGACATAGAACAGGTTAATTTTATATCAAATTATTTTAAACATTCAAGAGCAGGCAATTTTTCTCCCGCTAAAAATTTCAGAGTAGCGCCTCCACCTGTAGATAAAAATATATTATCTTGACCTAAAAATTTATCTTTATCTTTAATAGATGCCAATGTTTCTCCCCCTCCTATAACAGAATACGCCTTATTATTTTTTAATATTGCTTTACTAATTTTCTGAGTCCCTTGACTAAATCTTTCATCTTCATATTTTCCCATAGGGCCATTCCAAAATATAGTTCTGGCTTTATTAATAATTTTCACAAAACTATCTGCTGCTATAGGTCCTATATCTAAAATGGTATCCGTTTTCTTTATCTCGCCCAATCCCCTTTTCTGTACTTTCCCTGTTTTGGTTAAAACCAAAAAATCTCCGGGAAGCACTAATTCTGCTCTACGGGAACCTAAACTTTTTGCTTCCTCCAATACTTCCTTATCCCAGAGAGAATTACCTATCTCAAAGCCCCAAGATTTTAATATCGTATTAGCCAGAATACCGCCCCCTAATATATAATCTGCCTGAAGTAAAAATTTTTTAATCAAGGGTAATTTATCTTTTGTTTTTGCTCCCCCCATAATTATAACTACAGGAGGACAAAAATTATGAAGAAATTGGCGAAGACGCTGAACTTCTTTCTCTAACAATAATCCTTCGTAACTGGGCAGATATTTAGTAATAGCACACAAAGATGCCTGCTTTCTATGAGAAACAGAGAACGCTTCATTTACATAAATATCTCCCAAAAGCGCCAATTCTTTAGCAAAGACATCGTCATTGCGTAATTCTCCGGGATAAAATCTAATATTTTCTAAAAGAACTATACTCCCTCTATCTAACTGTTTTATCTTCTTGGAAAGATGAGAAGAAATATCTTCAGTAAAAAAATATACCTTTATCCCCAAGAGATTGGATAAATATGTAGCCAAAGGCCTCAAACTAAATTCAGAATTGCCTTTATCTTCTGCAGAAGGCCTGCCTAAATGAGAAAGGAGGATAATCGAGCGAGCTCCCCGCTCTTGAAGAAACTTTATAGTAGGTAAAGTTTGTCTTATCCGAAAATCATCTTCTATCTCTCCTCTTTTATCAAATATCACGTTCCAATCTACTCGAACTATCACTCGTTTATCTTTTATATCTGCCTCTGTAACACTTCTCATTTCTCTGGTATTTTATTATCTTCTTTCTTCTAAATTATTTAATTTCGTACTTTACTATTAATTGCACTCGTACTTCCTCGCTTCCTGTTTCTATAGGTGCGCTTGCCTCTTCTTCAACTACTTCAGGTGCTGACAGAGGAGCATACTTGGAAGAAACAGGACGATAGATATTACCCTCGGAAATTTCTATTATTCTGCCTAAACGTATTCCTGCTTTTTGAGACAACAGTGCTGCTCTTTTCCGTATCTTTTGTAAGGCAATAATTCGGGCCTGATTCTGATATTTTTCTGCATCATCTATTTTAAACTCTATTTGAGAAACCTTGTTGGCTCCTAAAGAACTCAGTCGGCCCACTATTTCTCCTATTTTGTTAAAATCTCTAATTTTTACTTTAATAGTTTGAGTTAACTGATAACCTATAATTTTCGGAGGACAAGGAGCAAAACTACTACTCCTTTCTGTACGGCACCAATTATAATCATAACGAGGCGATAAATCATAGCGAATGGTCTTAATATCTTCCTCTTTTACCCCTTGCTTTCGAACAAAATCCACTATCTTAGCCATCCTCTGGTTATTCTCTTGTTGCACTACAGCAGCATTCTTATTCTGAGTTATCACAGATATATTTACTTCTGCCACATCAGGTTTAGCTAAAACTTTTCCTTCAGCAGTGAAAGTTATTACCCTATTAGGATTAACTATATTTTCTGCTTGACGATAATTCAAATAAGCCCAGCTAAGAACACCTATTACTATCACAGGTATCAAAATTAACGAACTTAATTTTAAGATATCTTGTGAGTTAGTCATAATTTTTAATTATTTTGAATTATTTTGAATTATTTTAATTAATTTTTATCTTATTATAATTATTTAGTATTGAGTACCCGGAGAAGACGATTAAGTTCAGTCGTTTTAGTAGAAGCGCTCCCTATTAAAAGACCATTAAGATTTTTTATTTTAAGAAACTCTTTAATGTTGTTAGATTTTACCGAACCTCCATATATAAGAGCAGTTTGAGAAGCAACTTTTTCAGAAAACCTTTTCTTCAACCACAGGCGGATAAAGGACAACACTTCCTGTACATCTGAAAAATCGTCTGATTCTTTCTTTCCTATAGCCCACACCGGCTCATAGGCTATCATTATTTTTTGAAATGGCTGTATTTGAATACCTCGAAAAGCAGGATTTAACTGATTTAATAAGATTCTCTTGGTTTGCATATCAAATTCTTTTTTTCTTCTTTGTTTCTCCCCTATACACACAATAGGAACTAAACTATGTCTTAAACTGGCTTTTATTTTAGCATTAATCATTTCATCATCTTCCCGCAATAATTCCCTTCTTTCTGAATGACCTATAATAACATATTTTACTCCTAATTTTTTTAGCATCTGAGGAGTAATCTCGCCTGTAGCATTAACTCTATCTAACCAAAATACATTTTGTGCCCCTAAAAAACATCCTTTTCTCCAATTCTTCTTTATTATATTCTTTACTATATTTAAAAATATAAAAGGGGGGCAAATTATAATCTTTACTTTTTCTATTGGGTGCTTCTTTAATATAGACGATAAATGAACTACCCCTTTTTTTGTTGCGGGTTTGCT
>JAGGZF010000047.1 GCA_021162155.1 bacterium | reverse complement strand
GTCTCGCTACCCCCCTCCCCCCCTCCCCCTTCCTTTCTCTTTTTTCCTTTTCTTTTTTCTCTTTCATTTCCTTTTCTTTTAACGCAGCAATTTGAGGAGTGACAACAAGGGCTAAATGTTGAGGAAGGAGATAATTTTTAGCATATCCAGTCGCCACTTCTTTAATTTCTCCTTTTCTACCTATATTAGGTATGTCTTTAAGTAAAATTACTTTCATTTTCATTTTTTATTTGTTGTTTTAGCTAAATAAATAATAGTTTTGATAACTGTATCCGGGTTTAAAGAGATGGCTGTTATTCCTTGTTGTATCAGGAATCGGGCGAAATTAGGATAATCACTGGGTGCCTGACCGCATATTCCTACATATTTCTTTCTCTTTCTGCAAATTTTTATCAATCGTCTGATAACTTCTTTAACTGCTTCATTGTTTTCGTTGCCTATCCGGGATAAGTCAGGGTTGTCTCTGTCTATTCCTAACATTAATTGGGTTAAATCATTAGAGCCAATGCTCATTCCGTCAAAGATATCTAAGAATTTATCTGCCAATATTACATTAGAAGGAATTTCTGCCATAACATAAACCTTCATATTTTTTCTATCTGGGAAGTATCTGCGCAGGATACTCATTACTTTTTTACCTTCTTCTGGTGTTCTACAGAAAGGAATCATAGTGCTGATATTTGTTAGACCGAGTTTTTCTCTGGCTCTTTTGATAGCGCGGCATTCCATTTCAAAAGCGGGACGATAACGAGGGTCATAATAACGGGAAGCACCCCTCCATCCCAACATAGGATTATCTTCCTGTGGTTCCCAGATAAAACCTCCTACTAATTGCCTGTATTCATTTGTTTTAAAATCGGAAAACCTTACTATTACCTCTTTGGGATAAAAAGCAGCCGCTATTTGAGCTATGCCTTCTGCCAATTCTTTGATAAAGTATTCTTTTTTGTCCTTATGCTCTATAGTTAATTCGTCTATTTTATTAATTATTCTTTGAAAAACCTTTCTATTGGGAAAGCGGCTACTTCGGGCTATTTTCTTTATCTTGTCATAATGATATAAAGCCAATGGGTGTATTTTTATTTTCTCTGCTAAAATAAACTCCATTCTGGCCAATCCTACTCCATCATTAGGAAGGAAAGAGGTTTGAAAAGCAATTTCTGGAGCACCGATATTGATACTTATTTTAGTTTTGAGATGCGGTATTTTTTTTAATTCATATTTCTTAGCAACAAAAGGCACTTTACCTTTGTATATTTTCCCCTCACTTCCAGAAGAACAATCTATAGTAATTTCCTCTCCATCCTTGAGCACTTTAGTAGCATTTTTTGTTCCTACTATACAGGGAATTCCTAACTCCCTACTTACAATAGCGGCGTGACAAACTCTGCCTCCTTCATCTGTAATAATACCCTTGGCTAAAGGCATTACAGAGGTCCAGTCAGGATTGGTCATTCTGGCAACTAAAATTTCTCCTTTTCGAAATTTGGATAGTTGCTTGATGTTTTTGATTACTCTTACTTTACCCCACCCTATTTTGTTTCCTACTGCTATTCCGGTAAGCAGGGGTTTTGCTTTAGTGCGAATAAAATATTCTTCATAATAGTTTCTCTGCTGCTGTGCGAACACTGTTTCCGGGCGCGATTGAACTATGAATAGTTCTTTGCTTTTTCCATCTTTAGCCCATTCTATATCTTGAGGTGTCCATTTTTTATTTAGTTTAGAATAATGTTCTTCTATAAGAAGTCCCCATTTAGCCAAAATTAGAATTTCTTTATCAGTAAGAGAGAATTTATTTTGTTTTTTAGGCCCAACTGTAACTTCTTTCAAGCCTCCCTTTTTGTTGTAAATATATTGTTTGGTTTTTCTCCCTAAATTTTTTCTAATAATGGCAGGAAATCCTTGTTTCAGCGTTGGTTTGAAAACATAAAATTCATCAGGAGTAATTTTACCTTTTACTATCATCTCCCCTATTCCCCAGATAGAATCTATTACTATCACATTAGGAAATCCTGATTCAGTATCTATAGTAAACATTACCCCTGAAGAACCCAAATCAGACCTTACCATCTTCATTATCCCCACACTTAAAGCAACCTTTAGATGATCTATACCCTGTTCCTCTCGGTACATAATAGCCCTATCTGTGAATAAAGAAGCTATACATTTTTTTACTGCGATTAGTAATTCTTTTTCTCCTTTGATATTTAAGTATGTCTCGTGTTGTCCGGCAAAACTGGCAGTGGGAAGATCCTCTGCTGTAGCAGAAGAACGAACTGCTACATCTAAATTATTCTCCTTGTAATAACGAGATAATTTTTTGTAGTTTATTATTATTTCTTTCTGTAAATCTGGGGGCAATTCTGTATTTAGTATTAACTTTCTTAGTTTCTTCCCTGTCTGTTGTAGGCTTTTTATACTGTGAGGATTGAATTTAGAATATATTTTTTTTATTTCTTTCTCAATACCACCAGCCCGAAGAAAGTGCCAATATCCAATAGCGGTGATAGCAAAACCATTGGGGATGTTTATGCCCTTGGGAGTTAAATGACGATACATTTCTCCTAAAGAGGCATTTTTTCCTCCCACTAAAGGAACATCCTTAATAGAAATATTTTTGAACCAACGAATATACTTCATATAATCTATTAATTTTTCCAAGCATTAATTATGATTAGCAATATAGTAATTATAC
>JAGGZF010000018.1 GCA_021162155.1 bacterium | reverse complement strand
GACTACTATGACCCTAGTATCTCTATCAAAACCATCCATCTCCACCAAAATCTGATTTAGGGTTTGCTCTCTTTCATCATGACCTCCGCCGATACCTGCTCCTCTAATTCTTCCAATAGCATCAATTTCATCTATAAATAGAATAGAGGGTGCTGATTTTTTAGCTGTAGCAAAGGCGTCCCGCACTCTACTAGCTCCCACTCCTACAAACATCTCCACAAATTCTGAACCAGATATATGAAAGAAAGGAACATTGGCTTCTCCCGCTACAGCGCGCGCCAACAGGGTCTTTCCGCTTCCCGGAGGCCCCATTAAAAGCACGCCACGAGGAATAGTAGCGCCTAAATTCTGAAACTTTTTAGGATTTTTTAGAAATTCCACTACTTCCTTTAATTCTTCTTTCGCTTCCTTTAAACCGGCTACATCCTTAAAAGTAACTTTCTCTTTTTTATTTTTAGGAGAAAATAATCTTATATTAGAACGAGAAAAGGAAAAAATTTGAGTAGCGCTCCTGTTCGCCTTTTTAAAAGTAGCAGAGAAGAACCAAAAAATAAAAATCAAGGGTAAAATAACCGGCAGTAAAACACCTAACCAAAAGGTTAATCCGGTGGCCTCTCTAATTTCTACATTTATAGAATTAATCTCTTCCGGAGAAAAACCATAATCCCTTAATAATTCTCCAAAAGAGACATTCTGCTCTTTATTGGCTACCAGCACCTTATGGGAAGGAAGATAAACTTCTATTGCCGCTGGTCTAACTATTACTTTTTCTATTTTCTCCGTCCTTATAACTTGTAGTGCTTGAGATAAAGATACTTTTTCCTTGGTAGGGACTGGCAAATTAAAACTTTCCTGATTTACTGAAGACAGCAGCCAAGCAAATACCAAAAAGAACAATATTACTAATATAATGTTCTGGAATATCTTCTTCATAAATTTCTTCTTCATTGTAGCACAAAACTTCAAAAAAGCAATAAAAACAAATAGAAGTTAAACTTACGACTAAATAAGTCGTTTTCGCAGGACTAATTACAGATTAAATTAAGGATAAATCGGCTCTAAATTACCCTGAAGATGAGTTAAAGCACTATTTAATCCCTCTTCAGAAGAACACATTATTAAGTATTTATCCCAAAAGGCATAAGCAAAATCTGTCTCCTTGCCGGAATAATCATAAACTCTAATAGTTGCCCCTAAATTCTCTGCTTCTGTGAAATGTTTGCCTCTCTTCTTGGGAATTGAGATAAGATAGAAATTTCTAATATCCTTTAGGATATTCAGATTCTTTTCCCAAGAAAGGAATACTGATTTAGCAAAATCTACATTTTCCGTCCCTATATCTACAATTAAACCTAAAGAAGGATTTACTTCTCCGTGATAAGCATAGAGAAGAAAAGGACGCCCAATAATTACTGTCTTCAATCGCTGGGGCAAACTGGGAATAAGAGACAAAATAGTTTCTTCATTAGTAAGAGGAGTTCTGTGAACCTGAGGAGTAAGAATCTCAAAAGTACCTGCTGGCGCCTGGCTAGACAAAACTTTATCCTTTATTGCCTGAACTACAAAATCGCCTTGAGGAACAATCTCCACAGAAGTTTGAGTAAAAGGAGAACTTATAGGAGTATAAGGAGAAGGAGGACGGGTTGTAGTGGTAGTAGTTGTTATTGTTGTTGTCGTGGTAGTAACTTCTACCGGAGTTTCTTGATGAAAAATCTTAGGCCATAAAACAAAATATCCCAATGCTGCTCCTCCTAAAATTAGTACTCCTATTATTATAAAAGGAAGAAACTTATTTTTTTTAGGAGTTTCTGGCTGAGGAAAACTGGGAATTTCTTCTGCTCCTCCCTCAGGAATAATAGAAGGCGGCTGTTGAGGTGGTTGTTGAGGTGATTGTTGAGGTGATTGTTGAGGAGTAAAAGAAACTTGAGGATTTACTGAAGGAAAATCAGAAGGAGAAGGCGAGGAAGCAGGAGGGTTATTTTCAGGAGCAGAAAAAGAAGGTGAAGATGATGGCGCAGGAGCAGGAGGTTGGGAAGATGGGAATTCAGATTCAGGAGAAGAAGGTGGAGGAGGTGGAGTTGGCGGAGTTGGTACCGGCTCTGCTGGAGAAGAGGGAAAAGAAGAAACGTTCCCCCCAGCTGATTGTACTCCTTTTATATCTGTCTCCGAAGTGCGAATAAAAACATTAGAGGGAGGAGGGGCAAATTTTTCTCCTGCAGAAGCAGAATTATCTTTTTGGTTTTGAGAGGGAAAAGGCGAAGAAAATTCTTCTGGCATAATTTTCTTTTTTATTTTCTTTTAGTATAACAATTTTTCCTTTGTCAAACAATTATAGATTACTTCTCTCTCCTGTTTTTCCTTCTAGAATGATAAGAGTGACGAGAAGAAAACTTTTTCTCTAATGGTGCTGGAGAAGAATTAGAGTGTCTAACCGGAGAAACATCCTTAAGGGTAAGAGAAATTCTCCCATTATCATCTACTCTTTTCACTTTTAATTTCAAATCTTCTCCTATATGAAGCACATCAGAAACTTTATTAATCCTGTAAGGCGCTATTTCCGAGATATGTAACAACCCTTCCCGATAATGACCTAAATCTATTACTGCTCCAAATTCTCTTATCTGAGAAACTTTTCCTCTTACTATCTCTCCTGACACAAAATCTTTAGTAATTGCTTTTATTTCTCTTACAGCCGCTTTTACTTGTTCTTCCTTTTCTCCGGTAACAAAGACAGTTCCGTCCTCTTTAATATCTATTTGAACACCTAAATCCTGAGTAATCTTCTGAATTACTTTTCCTCCGGGTCCAATCAACTCTCCAATTTTTTCAGGTTTTATACTAATAACCTCTATTCGAGGGGCATAAGGAGAAAGATGAGGCCTAGGTTGATTAATTACTTTATTCATTTTTTCCAGAATAAACAAGCGCGCTGTTCTGGCTTTATCTAAGGCCTCGTCAAGAATTGAGGGCAGTATTCCTGCAATCTTCATATCCATCTGAATAGCAGTTACTCCATTTTTAGTTCCGGCAACCTTGAAATCCATATCTCCAAAATGATCTTCAGGACCCTGAATATCAGTTAAAATTTTATACTTCAATTCTCCTTTTTCCTCCTGACTCATCAACCCCATCGCAATACCGGCTACTTGTGTTTTAATAGGAACTCCGGCAGCCATTAAAGCCAAAGAAGAAGCACAGACCGAAGCCATAGAAGTAGAACCATTAGAAGAAAGAACTTCTGAAACAACCCTGATAGTATAAGGAAATTGCTCTGGAGGAGGAATTACTGCTGATAAAGCCCTTTCTGCCAAAGCACCGTGTCCTATTTCTCTCCTTCCCGGTCCTCTTAAGGGAGCAATCTCTCCAGCAGAATAGCCAGGAAAGTTATAGTGATGCATAAATCGCTTTTCCCCGGTTACCTCCATTCCCTGAAGCAAAAGAGCATCCTGAGGACTGCCTAAAGTAACTACAGATAACACATGGGTTAATCCCCTCATAAAAAGAGCAGAGCCATGAAGACGAGGGAATAAATCTATTTTAATTTCCAAAGGTCGTATTTCATCTAATTTTCTGCCATCAGGCCTCTGTTCTTTCTCTATTATATTCTGATGAACTATCTTATTCATCTCCTCTTTCATTAGCAAGGGTATCAGCGCCAAATCTTCCTCAGAAAAACCTTTATCTTGTAAATAATCTTTTAGATCTTCCTGAAGAGCATCTAATTTTTCTTTCCTCTTGGTTTTCTCGGTGGAATAAATAATCTCTTCTAACTTCCCTTTCAAAAATTCTTGAGCATTCTTTTTAAACTCCTCCTTTATTTCCTGAAATACTATCTTTTGTTTCTCTTTGCCTATTTCTTTACAAATCTGTTTTTGTTTTTCGTTCAGTTGAGCAATTTCTTTTTGGGCTATAACAAATGCCTGTTTTATTATTTCTTCTGAAACTTCTTTTGCGCCTCCCTCTAACATATTTATTTTATTCTCCGGGCCTGCTACTACCATCTCCATTAACAGGTTTTCCCTTTGTTGATAAGTAGGATTAATGACAAAACCCGCTTCCGGAGACCAACCGACTCTTACTGCTGACACCGGTCCGGCAAAAGGAATATCAGAAGTACCTAAAGCCAAAGAGGCGCCAATAATTCCTAAAATATCAGGATCATTTTCCTCATCTATAGAGAGACAAGTTACTATTACCTGAACATCTCTTCTCATCTTTTCGGGAAAGAGAGGACGAATTGCTCTATCAATCAACCGGGCTGTCAGAATCGCTGTTTCTGAGGGACGGGATTCTCGTCTCACGAAGCGACTCCCATATATTTTCCCGGCAGCATAATATTTCTCTTCATAATCTACTAATAAAGGAAAAAAATCGATATCTAATCTATCTGTTTGCCCCATCACTGTAGTAACTAATACAGATGTCTCCCCTAATTTAAGCAGAACTGAGCCGTTGGTTTGCTCAGTTAAGTTAGAAAACTCCGCTTGGATTTTTTTATCCCCTATTGTCAGCTGATAATTTTTTGTTTGCATAGGTTGATTATTACTTCTTTTTCTTTATTCTGATAATTTTAGGTATCCTGCTGATAACTCTGGATATTTCTCCTTTTAGCAAATAAAAATCAGGTTTATCATCCAAGTCAATAAACTCATCTGCTGCCTCTTTTAATTTAGTAGAAGTTGTTCTCCCAAACGCCATTACTTCTACTTTCTTTCCTGTTGCTCTTAAATAATTTACTAAAGGCAGGAAATCTCCATCACCACTTATTAAAACTATTACATCCAAAGAGGGAGCGAGATTGATAACATCAACTGCTAAACCTACATCCCAATCACCTTTTTTGGTTCCATCAGGATAAACCTGTAATTCTTTTATTCTAATTTCTATTCCTGCTCTTTCTAACGCTTCGAAAAATGATTCCTCTCCGGGTTCATCAGCACGAGCAGTGTAGGCTAAGGCGCGAATAAGTAATCTATTGCTGACTGCTGCTAAAAGAAGATTTTTAAAATTAACTCTCTTAGAATACAAATTTTTGGCAGAGTGATATAAATTTTGAATATCTAAAAAAACTCCTACCCGTTGGTTCTTATGAATAATTCTCATAAAAATAAAGTGAAAAATGAAAAAATTGCTCTTTTTATTAGAGCCCTAATTTCTTTTTAATTTTATTATAGCGCCTGACAGATTCTCCCTGTAAATATCTCAATAACTTTCTGCGCTTAGAAACCATAGACAATAATCCCCGACGAGAATGAATGTCTTTAGGATGTTTTTTTAAATGTTTGGCTAAAAGTTCTATTCTTTTGGATAAAAGAGTAATTTGTACTTCAGGAGAACCAGTATCTTCTTTATGTAGCGCAACTTCCTTTATTAACTTTGATTTTTCTTTAGGAGTAAGCATATCTTTCTGCTATTACAATTAAGTGTAGCATACATTTTGACAAAAAGCAACTTAAAAACTCCGAGGTGTGTTATAATTCTAGAAGAACAAATTCATTTCATCTATGACACAGTGGATGTCCAAAACTAAACAGCAGATAAAGTTATTAAAGAAACGGCATTACTACGATAATTGGAGTATCAAAAAATACCCTCCTATCACATTTGTAGTACATCCCTCAGTCAAAGTAGAAGATAATTGGTACAAGAAACGATTATTGGCTTATCAGCATAACGCTAAAATATTACAAGTGTCACCCCCAGAAGTAACCTTTTATGTCTACCCCTCTATAAAAGCAGGAGAAAAATTAGGTATCATCTCTGCAATTTGTATAATAAAAGAAAGAGAAATTCATGGACACTTAAATCAGTCGCCAGGACATGAACTCACCCACATTCTCTTGGGTCAAATTAATTCCTCCCAAAATTTACCAGCCCATGGCTTCTGGCAAGAAGGCGTATGCACTTATCTTAATCACACAAATACAGACCAGAAAAAACATCTTTTATCTCTAAATTTGCCACAGAGCATATTAACTACACCTTGGCAAAAATGGAGAATACAAATTCCCGGAAACTTATATCCATTAGCAGGGAGCGTCATCCAATATTTAGTTACGACATATAATTGGAAGAAATTAATTTCTTTTCTAGCAAATCTAAAAAATTTAGCCCAAAATCAAGACAAAGTAGCACTTAAAATCTTCTCTCGACCCTTGAGCAAAATACAGCAGGATTGGCTTCACTGGATTAAAAAATACTAAAGTGCTTATTACTCAACTCTACTGCTTAGTTTAGCCAAGGTATCTGAACAATGGAATTAAAAAATAAAAGCCCCCTAATTTTATCTTTTCTCCCGGGGGCTTACTTTTTACTTTTCATCTTTCCCTCCTTCTCTTAAAATTTTTATGAACTCTTTTCTTGCTCTAACTACTTCTGGTTTCTTATTGCCCAACAAGCCTTCTATGGTATTAGTTATTCTCACCTGTCTTTCTGCTGGAGAATCATTGGGATATCGTCTTTTAATATCTTCTTTTATTATCCTAATCTCTTCATCTCTTTCCTTT
>JAGGZF010000015.1 GCA_021162155.1 bacterium | reverse complement strand
GAAATAAGAGTTAATTTATTTCTTCTGGAAAAATCGGAGAAGTTTGGGTAAGGGCCAACTATTGATAATGTCTTTAGGAGTAGCCCAACCCCTTCTGGCCTGGGCAATTCCATAATGTATATATTGTAAATGCGTTTTTTCGTGAGAATCAGTATCTATTGCTAATTTTACTCCTTTTTCTACCGCCTTTCTGATGTTAATGTCGTTAAGATCTAATCTTTCGGGGCAAGCATTAATTTCCAAAGCAGTATTGGTTTCTAAAGCCGCATTTAATATTTTATCTATATCTAAGGGATAAGCGTCTCGCCTATTTATCAATCTTCCGGTGGGGTGGGAAATAATTTTAACATAAGGATTTTTAATCGCCCTAATTATTCTCTGGGTCATTTCTTCTTTTTTCATTTTGAAGCGAGAATGAACTCCGGCTATTACATAATCCAATTGTGCCAAAACTTTATCTTCTATATCTAGTGAGCCATCATTTAGTATATTTGCTTCGCAGCCATGTAGAATTCTAAAATTAATTTTTTGCTTCTTGAATTCGGCATTTAGTTTCTCTATTTCCTTATGTTGGTCCAATAGTTGCTTTTCGTCTAAACCATGTTCTATTCTTAAAAATTTAGTGTGATCGGTAATTCCTATATACTCATAACCCATTAATCTTGCTGCTTCTGCCATTTCTCTGATAGAATTCTTTCCTCCATCCCAACTGGAATGATTGTGTAGGTCTCCTCTGATTTCGTTATATTTTATTATCCGGGGCAATTTTCCTTGAAGTGCTGCCTCTATTTCTCCCCTATTAGTTCTTAACTCTGGTTCTATGTAGGGCAGGCCTATTGCTTGATAGACCTCTTCTTCTGTTGCGCCTGCTATTTTTTTCCATTTGCCTCTTATTTTTCGGAATACACCATATTCGTTTAATTTTAAGCCCTTTGATATTGCTATTTTTCTAGTGGCTATATTATGTTCTTTAGAACCGGTAAAATACTGGAGAGCAGAGCCAAATTCATCTGCTTTGACTACTCGCAAATCTACATCTATCTTTTTCTTAAATCTTACCGAAGATTTAGTTAATCCGTAATCCCATACTTTGATAATTCCGGGTAAATTTACAAAAGTATTCATCACTTTCTTTGCTCCTTGAGGATAATCCGGTTTAATAGTAGCCAACAGGTCGATATCTCCTATAGTTTCTTTTCTTCTTCTTAAAGAGCCGGCTATAACTATTTTGTCTATCTGGGGTAATTTTTTCAAAGATGCTATTATTCCCTCTGCTAAGGGTAATGCCTCACTTAATAAGAAGCGACCCCTGGAACGCTTGACAAATTGAATTCCTTGGAGAATGTTTTGTTCTGTTTTGAGGCCAAAACGGGGTAAATTGCGAATTTTACCCTCTTGAGCGGCTTTTTCTAATTGTTCTAAATTGGTTATTTTCAAATGTTGATATAATTCCTTTATCATTTTAGGTCCCAACCCTTCTACTTTCATTAATTCATTTATTTTTACCGGCATCTTCTTTCGCATTTTTTCGTACTCTTTAATTTTCCCTGTATGGAGATATTCTACTATCTTATTGGCTATTCTTTTTCCTATACCGGGAATTTTTTGTAGTCCCTTTTCACCTTCGCGCTTGTAAATTTCTTCCACATCTACTGGTAAATTCTCCAATATTAAAGCCGCCTTCTCATAGGCCTGAGGCTTGAAGGGTATTTCATCCATTTCTAAATAAGCAGCCATTGCAGAGAAGATAGAAGCTAATTCTTGGTTCTTCATACTTTTATGTAATTTCTTCCTGCATTAATAGCTGTGCTTCTGATTGAATAACATTTATTTTATTTTTGGGCACTCCCAGTTTAAGTAGTATTTTAGATGCCTGTGGTTTTAGTAAATCCTGTATTAGCATAATTTTCTTACTTGCCAATTTAGATAGAATGTCGCCGGTAATAGAGGGCAATATAGTAACAGGATATAACTTCTCTGATTCTATGAGATATTCTAATCCTCTTTCTCGGGGATAACGCCAACCCAGTAGGTCTATTTTATAATATTCGGCGTAGCGAATAGCTAAAGAGGTGAATTTGGTGTTTGTTATAACAATGGGCCTAAATCTTATTTTTTTAGCAGCAAGCTCTCGGTAGAATGATCCCTGTTTAATATCTAGAAACCGAGCATATACATAAAGAGCGACTTTTAGGTCTACCCTGTTTCCCGGGATACTATGGAATTTACATTCTCCTATATATAATTGGCGAAATTTTTTCGCTATTAAATCTATCTCGTAGTGTGCTACTGCCGCTCCGGAGATTAATTGGTTAGTTTGTGTAGAAAAACCCAGCGTTTGAAAAATTGCTCCGATATATTTTTCAAAAGGAAAACCGGTAGGACCCAAATGCCTGATTGCTGTTTTTAAGTTATATCTAATGCCCGAAACAGGCCTTTCCTTCATTAATAGTTTCTTGATTTCTTTGAATATCTCTCGGGTAGTAATGCCGGGATAGGCCTTTTTTTGAATTTGAGTTGCTATAGAACGAGCCAAAGGTTTAGGAGCCCCTACTCTCTGGGCGCTATAGTAAATTTTCCTCCAAGAGAATGGTTCCTTTATTCCTTGACTATTAATAACAAAGATTTTAGCCATATTAATATTAAAAAGAAGTTTCCTTAATCTTTTTTTCTTTTTCTGTGCTCAAGAGTTGCTTTTTGTATCTCTTCCTCGTTCATTCCCCAGTGATGACCGATTTCGTGCCACAGTGTTTCTTCTATTATATCTTTAACTTTAGATTCATCTCCAGCAATTTGCTCTATATTTTTTTGAAAAAGAGTTATTTTATCTGGAAGCGCCCTGTTGTAATTACTCCTCCTGTATTGGGGCACTCCTTCATATAAACCTAAAATACACTCCTTTTTCTTGTATCCGACTTTGCTTAATTGAAATTGGCTGGGATAATCCTGAATAACTATAGCGACATTTTCTAATTTCTCTAAAAATTCCTTTGGTAATCCTTGAGTTGCTTCAGAAACTAATTGCTCAAATTGTTCTTTAGTCATAATTATGCTTATCCTCTTTTATTATAAAATAAAAACCCCCTTTACACAACCGACTAAAAGAGGGGTTAATTGCTGGTAGAAATATTAAGAAATATCTACTTATCCTTTCTTTTTCTCTCTAAACCATAGAGTAGCCGCTCCAGAGAAACT
>JAGGZF010000041.1 GCA_021162155.1 bacterium | reverse complement strand
TACTATGATATACTGAGACAGAAAATTAAAGATTATAATTTAGCCCCTGTAGTTCAACGGATAGAACAAGAGACTCCTAAGCTCTAGATGCAGGTTCGATTCCTGCCAGGGGCACTGATAATTTATTTTCACAGGTTTATAGTTGGCTAAAATAAAATTTATGTTTATAAAAGATGGAAAAATTATTATATGGGTTTTAGTTATTGGAATTATTATTTTGGGAGGCGGTTTGTGGTTTTTAAATAACCGGAGTCGTTCCTCATCTTTAGAAGTTGTTTCTAATATGACCGAAGCCACAGTTTTTAAAAAAGCACTTGTTAATGCTGCCATTCGGGGTATTGAATTGGATATAAAGAGAATTCAAAAATGGTTGGAGGCACCAGAAGAAGAATTAACTGAAGGTGCTTTACGAAGAAAAGACCTGGAATTTCGACTAAGTCAGTTGGAGTCAGAGTTGAAGAAATACAAGAATATGCGGCTACAGGATTATAAACCTCCCGAAAAAAGAGATGTTGTGGGATGGGTGAATGATGCTTGTGTAGAAAATACGCTATTGCATACAGAAAATATGAGCAGATCCGGTCCTTTCTACCATATTGTGGGTATTAAGGGAGGTAATTGGAGTGATATTAAGCCCAAAGTTAAATATAAAATGAGCATTTATTTGGTATATCCTAGATTTTATCCGTTTCCTGATCATTATATTTATATTAGTAGCTATAAACAATTGTAAAAAATTTTTTATTTGCGAGATTCCTTCAGTTAATAAGGTAAGTAGAGATATTAAATAGTTTAGGATGAAGCCGAGTGTTAATAGATTTATTATTTGGGTCATTTTGCCGATTATTTTAATAGCGGCAGTAGCCGCCGTAATTTTTGTATTTTCTGGAAATTTTAGTTTTCCTCCTGAGGCAACACCCTCTCAATCAGAATCAGAAGAGTTGCCAATAGCGGCTGGCGTTGTGCCTCATCATCTGTTAGCACAGGTAATTATTGATGATTTTTTTCAGAGATTAAGTAATTATTCTCCTATTGAGGTAGTTATTCTTTTTTCTCCTGACCATTATAACCAAGCCGCTTTAACCGGGGGTCGGTTCATTACTATTTCACCTCAAAGAGAGGAAGGAAAAGGAAAAAATGATTCTGTTTCAGAAATTATTAACACTATTTCCCAGAATCAGTTAGTGGAAATTAATGATTTTAGTGTAGGGCATGACCAAGGGGTGGCTAATTTGATGCCCTTTTTTGAGAAATATTTACCTGATACTAAAGTTATTCCTATATTAATTTCCCCTCAAGCCACCAAAGAAGAAACACAGATATTAGTTGAACAACTCAATGAAGTCGTGCCCAAGAATACTATTTTTATCGCTAGTGTAGATTTTAGCCATTATTTACCTGACCCAGTTCTTCTTTTACACGATGTGCGTTCTATCAGAACATTAATTAATTTGGAAGACGACTTTCGAAATATAGATGTGGATTCTTGGCAGTCTCTTTATGGAGTGAGATATTTTGCCCAATTAAAAAATAAAGAAAAAGCTAAGATAATTGCTCACAAAACTACCTATGATTTTATAAGAACATTACCGGAGAATTCTCTTTTATCTCAAGAAGGCGGTGTTTCTTATTATTCTGTTATTTTTGAAAAAGGAAAAAAACAAGAGATATTTCCCCGGTCTATTCTTATGGTAGGAGATATAATGATGGCACGAGGCGTCGCCTTGCTGACAGATAAATATGGATTAGAGTATCCTTTTGAGAAAATAAAAGATATGTTTCGAGGAGTAGATATTGTTTATGGCAACCTTGAGGGTCCAGTGATGGCTAATGCTCCTGTAGTATCTATGCGCTCGGTTAATTTTGCTTATTCTCCTGAAATAGTAAAATTATTGAGGAAATTGGGATTTACCGTGTTAAACTTGGCTAATAATCATACCAAAGATAAAGGTGCGAGAGTGCTGCAAGAAACCAGAGAATTTTTACAGGAAAATGATATCCATCCTTTAGGCGATTTTCAGAGCTGTGATTCTAAATATTATTATCGGGAAGGAAACATTGTGATTATTGGGGCTAATTTGGTTTATAAGAATTCTGTTTGTGTTCAAGAGATAGTAAAAAATGTGAAAAAGATAAAAGAAGAAAATCCTGATAGTTATATTATTGTTACGCCTCATTGGGGCACAGAATACACTCCTCTGCCTAATAAATTTCAGGTAAATACAGCGCACAGATTTATAGATGCTGGGGTAGATACTGTTATTGGCCACCATCCTCATGTAGTGCAGGCAATAGAAGAATATAAAGGAAAATTAATATTTTATTCTTTGGGTAATTTTGTTTTTGATATGTATTTTTCTCCAGAAGTTCAACAGGAATTAGCAGTGGGAATAGAGCATCACCTTAACAAAGTGGTCTTTTATCTTATTCCTATTTCCAGTCACAAGAGCCAACTGTCTTTTATGCGAAACAAGGAAAAAGATGTTTTTCTGAATTGGTTAGCAAACATCAGTAGCACTTCTTTGCGGGATTCTATCAGAAGGGGTATAATAAAAGTAAATTTAAATGGGGAATAAACCCGAGAGTTAGTTCATCTCCCCCAATGTTTTTGCAGTTATCTTCTCCTGCCTGCCCTAATTCTACCCTAAAAAGTTATCCACTTAGATACCATTAACATTAATAATATTAAGAGGGATAATATATTTATTAAAAATAAGGCATAATAATTAAAAATTAATGAAAAAAACAAAAATTGTTATAGGCGTCTTAGTGACCCTTCTTGCAGTTGGAGGGGTAATATTTCTATTGCGTTCGAAAATTATTTCAGAGAATATTCCATTTTCTCCTCCTTCTACCAGTACTATTCCTTCAGTGGTTTCTCCACCTATTAAAGCAAAGTCAGCAAACGCAAAAACGTTGATAAAACCAGAAGATATTGTTATTCAGTCCTTAGATATAAAACCTAACATTCCCGGTTATTCTTTACCTCTTAGTATTTCTGAAATTCAAAATTACCAAAGAGTTGCCAGCGAGTTAAATCTATCCCCCAAACTGCTGGAAAAATTAAGAAGTAATGGTTTTGTAATAACCAATTCTGATGGTTTATTTAAGAAACCTGCTCCCGATTGGATAAGCAAAGGAATTCCTGAAAGATTTGAAAGTTTTTATAGTTATTTACAGTGGCTTAAGTCCTGCAAAGATTTTACATGCACTGAAGCAGAAAGAGCCGAGGGTTTGCCGGTTCCTATTTTTATTACTACTGATAGTGTGCTTCATTATTATCACTTAGTATTCTCATCCATATTGATGAGATTAGAGAGGAGTTTATTTTTTGATTATTTATGGCAGATGGATAAAGATTTGTTGGAATCATCAGTAGCCCTCTATAATCAAACGTCTGACCCTTTAATGAAAGAGGCAGCCAAGAGAAATATGGCTTACTTTTCTGTGGCTTTAAAACTATTACAGCCGAAGGAAAGTCAAATTTTGACAGCACACCGTCTTAAAGATAGAGGAGATACTACGACTTATGAATTAATTAAATTTGAATGTGGGCCTTCTCTTACTAATGTAAAATGTATCAGGGATTATATCGAAACAAATTTTCCTAATGATTTTTCCAGACATAGTTCTTTTAAATATACCTTTACCGTTCCCGAAGTTGTTAAAAAAGAAGTAGCAGAAGAGATTAATTTAATAGAGGCCCATCAAGGATGGAAGTTCTCGCCGATTTTTGTGTATAAAGAGGACTATTCTCAATATATACCTAGAGGCCATTATAGTAAGGGAGAAAGATTGAAGAATTATTTTAAGGCAATGATGTGGCACGGGCGAATGACTATGTTGATTGAGGGTTCAGAAAAATTAACCCAAGGAAAATCTGAATGTCTGGAAGATGGGATTATCTCTAAGGAAGATGCTAAAATTCAAACTCTCCAAGCCGCTCTAATTAGCCAAGAATTTAGTAAAAATAAACAACTTCGAGATAAGTGGCAGAAAATATATGCTGTAACTAGTTTTCTGATAGGATATTCTGATGATCTGGGTCCCTATGAGTATAGTAATATTCTAAATAGAGTTTTTGGTGAGGGGGAGATTAATTCTGCGCAGATTAGTTTACTCCAAAAAGAGTTATTAAACCTTCCTTATAACCCCCAGATTTATAGTGGATTAGGGGGTTGTGAGCTCCATTTTCCTTATGATTCTCAGCAGGCTTTACAATATTTAGCAAAAACTAAGGGCTTTCGCCTTATGGGACAAAGATATACCCCTGACACTAATATGTTTTGGCGTTTAGTTTCTCCCTTTAGTGGCGTTTATCAGGGAGCAAAAGAAGAACTTCCTTTTACTGCAGTAAGAACAGAGACAGGAAGGATAGTACGGGGATTTCCTCGGGGACTGGATATAGCAGCATTGTTAGGATCAGGGAGGGCTCGCTATTGGATTCATCAACTGGGTGATGATAATTATACTGATTATGCTCAGCGTTTTAACGAATTAGAAAAAGAGATAAAGAGTTTTGATACTTCTGATTGGTTTAAGAACATATATTTTAGTTGGCTTTATACTCTGCAGCCCCTTCTTAACAAGTTTGGTTCAGGGTATCCCACTTTTATGCAAACAGAGGCCTATCAGGATAAAAACTTAAATACATTTCTGGCCTCTTGGACTCAATTGCATCATGATACTATCTTATATACAAAACAGAGCGGTATTATAGCGGAAGGAGGAGGTTCTCCTGAGCATCCTCCTTCCCGGGGCTATGTAGAACCTGTTCCTGAATTTTATAGCCGCTTACTGCTTTTGGCTAAAATAACAGAGAGAGGATTAGAAAATCTGTTAACACCAGAAGAACTGGAAGGTGTAATCCGTTCTTCCTATTTTGAAATAACCCAGAGAAAAGAGAATGTTCTCGCTCAGTTATCAATAGTTCTTCAGAAACTTTTTGATATATCTAAGAAAGAATTAGAGAATAAAACACTTAATGAAGATGAATATAGTTTTATAGATCACTTCGGAGACGTTAGTTCATTCTTAATTGAAACATTATTAAGTAACGAAGAAAAAGGAAGTTATTTTGCAGAGCGGATGATGGAAGGCAAAGAAGATATTCTAAGGAGTACATTAATAGCAGATGTGCATACTGATGGCAATAGCCAGCAGGTTTTAGAAGAAGGAGTAGGTAAAATAAAAGCAATGTTGGTAGCATATCGATTACCTGATGGGAGAATTTTGTTGGGTATGGGACCGGTATTCAGTTATTATGAATTTAAATGGCCTATGAATGACCGTTTAACTGATGAGAAATGGCGAGAGATGATTAAGACCAATCCTCCTACAGAACCCCAATGGGCAAGAACCTTTAGTCCTTAATGGGGTTTCGGCTTCTGTGTTTTAGGTCATCACAAGGAGTATATCTCTATATGAAAAGAGTAATTATTTGGAGTGTAATCACCATATTTTTAATTTTTGGTTTAGTGTTTCTCTCCAGTCAGAGTTATCGTGAATACAATTTTGTTGTTTCCTCCTCGTCAGCCCAGGAGAGTAATTCTCTTTCTAGTGTTAGTTCTACAGACAATCTTTCTCCTCCTCTCAATTATTGTTTAGAGACAACAGAGTTCTCAAGCGAGGACGATAAACAATTGTGTTTTCAGCCTCCTTATCTTATAAAGAATCGAGGATTAGAGATTAATTTAACTAAAAGAAAAGTTGCCCTTTATGATGATGGTAAATTGGTGGCAGTATTACCATTATCTTATCAATCCCCTGAAAATGTTTGGTTTGAATCTCCGACTGGCTTGTATAAAATTAGGACAAAAGAGAAATTACACTGGTCTACTATAGGTAAGGTGTGGATGCCTTACTCTATGCAATACTATGAGGATTTTTTCCTTCATGGTATTCCCTATTATCCCGATGGGAGGAAATTAACTAGCACAGTATCGGGGGGTTGTTTGAGATTTGCTGATGAAGTAGCCCAAAAACTCTATGAATTTGTGAAAATAGGGGACCCTGTTTTAGTTTATGCGACACTGGATAATCTTACTCCCAAAGAAGATATTATTTTTCCTCTTGATTTAGAGAGCAGTTATATTTTTCAGCGTTTTTATAATCCTTGGCGTCGCTTTCGTCGCTTTTCTGGTGATCGTGCTCACCTTGATTTGGATTACTATAATCATACAGGGGTTGATTTCAAATTGAAGCGGGATGCGATAAATAAAAATGTTTATGCTGTCCAAGATGGGAAAGTAGCAAAAGTTATTAGTACCAGTAAAGATGATCAGGGGATGGGAAATACAATAATTTTGGAACATCAAACTGACCGAGGATATATTTACTCCCTTTATGCTCATCTTTCTTCTATTAAAGCAGGTCTTAAGGAAGGAGATACTGTTCGGGGAGGGGATATGATAGGAACGATAGGTAGCAGTGGGTTTGGTTGCTTGAATTATTGGAGATTAGGACGGAATGGATGTGATAGCAATGATCCACCTAATGAATTTTTACATTTCGAGATTAAAACCGCTCCTGTTTTAGGAAATCCTTCCGGAGGAAAAGTATGTTTTAATAGATATAATAAACATACTTTTTGCTATGGCTACGCGCCTAATCCCTTATCTAGGTTAGGGTATATTGATCCTATAAGTTTTCTTTTCGAATCCCAGAATAATTAGCAGTGATTTAAGGCGATGCACAAATATAAAAGATATAAAATTTTTTTCTTGGCTATATTTTTAGTTTTATTATCTTCACTCTTTTTCTTTTCTTTTCTGGAAAAAGAGTCTGTTATTCAGATAACTTCCGGCTATTCTTTAGAGCAACGTGCCTTTTCTCCTTACACCTATCAGGATATTAATAATATTCTAGAAGAATATAAACTTTTTCATAGTTTTTCTTGTCAGCCTGATATTAGTAGTTT
>JAGGZF010000077.1 GCA_021162155.1 bacterium | reverse complement strand
TTACCGCTATCTGGGAGGTAAGTTAGACTAGGGACAATTTTTCTTATCTAACTTATTAATCATCAAGTAGTTATCGTGAAAAATTGCACAAAATTTGGGAAAGCTTCGGAACGGAAGCCCTTGACATCTTTGATGTCAAGGGACCCGTAGTATCCTTGACAAATGAGGGTGGGAAGTATTCTGTCTTAAAAAAGGAGGTGAACTGCGGCAAAAAAATATTTGGAGTTCGGCAAAGGAAAGGTTGAGGAAAAGGCGTGTGGGAAGAAGCGAGAAAAACGTTTTGGGGTCTGGGGCATTTTTCAAAAATGCCCCAGTGGGAGTTCAGAGGGCAAAGCCCTCTGACAGGCAGGCACTCTGCCGAAGGACGCCCTTTTCATTTTTTTATCTATTATTTAATTTGGGTGAGGGCGGACTGAGGCAGAGGTGAACACGAGCGAAGGCACAAAAAGGCAACACGAACCCTTAATGACAATTAAGGGCTTTATGACTGCAAATGTAATGAGCAGTGATAAAGGTGTTGCTTAATGAAGTAAGTCTCACGAACAATAGCGAGTGAGTCTTGCGAATGATTTTGTGCCGAAGCGAGTGGACACAGGCTGGCTGAGGTGGGTTATCGCAAAACCTACAACGCTTTTTATGGAATGTTCCTTATAGACAAAAATAAGGGGTGGCGAGCGCAGGCTGGCAAAGACACCTCTGGTGGCTTTGCCCCGAGCACGCCAACCCGACCATACAAAACAAATTTTGAGCCGAAGCCAGCATGCCTGCCTGAATTATCTTCTGGCTTGCCCAAGCAAGCCCTGTGCCGAAGCAAGCGACCCAGCGAAGCGAAGGCACAGATAGACTACGATACAAAGATAAGGCTACTTATTTACTAAATAAAGGCAACGATAACATTGATGGTGCTCGCCAACGTCAAAATTAAAAGGTAGTGGAGGGAAGTAGTTTTGGACTGCGTCTTATTTTCCGACTAAACTCTCTTTAGTTATTTCTTCTTTTTCTTAACAACTTCTACGACCGTAGCTTTGAGATGTTTATTTGCGTATTTTTTAGAAACGAGTCTACCCGTAATTGCACTCTGAACAACTTTGTGTATACTTTTCTTCTTTGCCGCTGCCATTCCCTCCTTTTTAGAGGAATATCTCAATATCCTTTCCTATCTTTGTGCTCCAGAAATAACTTCTAAAATAAGAATAATCTATTATTTTTTACACTCTCCTTTCTTTTCCTTTGCTTTACACTGATCACATAATTCTCCAGAAGAAGGTTTGGTAAACTTCTCTTCATAATCAGATGCAGGCCAATTTGAACAATTTCTGCACCAATGCCACGTATCACTATCTTTTCTTCTACGATAAGTAGCCATATAATCACCTCCTTTCTCTCCACCAAATGTTTTTTCAAAAGATATCACATTCGTATAATACTGTTTCTACAAGTTCTTCATTTCAATTTTTGTATTGTCTGAAGGTTTCTGAATATATTTTCCCTTTATAAAATTTTCTTTTTTCTCTTGTAGGTTCATAAACTACTATAACTATCCAAGGGCTAGCGTTTGTAAAAATAATTATTTGACTATCTTTAAAAACTTTTATTATCTCTCTTAAATATTCTAATTTTGAAGGTTCAAGAAGAAAAGGGCTTACTTCTATTAGGTCTTTATAATTCCTTATATCTATAAAAGAACTTCCATCAAACTTCTTGCCCCTATAGAGCTTAGCAGAAAATGGATGATTGAATGCTTCTTTCCTTATAGTATAGGATAAAAGATGCTCTATCCCTCTAAAACTATCTAATTTTTGGCCTTTAGGTAATTCATGTTTTCCATAATTACTTTTATAATGTCTTGTTCCACTTGCATGATAAGTATGTTTTCCTCCTACAAAGTTAGGATTAATGCTTCCAAAATAAAAATCTCCCTTACCAGACTGAGTAATAAAGAATAGTTCCCAGATATTTTCCCCATCTGTAACAAATATTTTAAATCTCTTCTCACTCATCTAATTTAATTCTCTAAAGTTATTGTATTTTTATTAACCGGTTATACTGCTCTACCTTTACCCACAATTATTAATATATTCTTTGGCACCATTTCATAGTTCGAATTTAATACACCTTTATAGAATGTCCCCTTATGTCCCCTTATGTCCCCTATAAGCAGGATTCAGGGTATAATAAACTCCTTTGCCAGTTATGCCTTTTTTGATAAGGATTTCTCTTTTTACTAAATCCAAAAGATCTCTTGTGGCTGTTTTCTTAGTGGTCTTATTGAGAGACTGGTATTCACTATTAGTGATTTTTCCTTTTTCTCTTACATAAGATATAGCCTTTCTTTGTCTGTTATTTAATTCTAACGCCCCTCCTTTAAACTTTTCCTTTGTAGAGAATAAAGTCACAAGAACCGATTCACTTTCAGCGTTTATTTTAGGCATCTTTGGTTTTAAAGGATGATTTTTGTGTTCATCTATTATCTTATCCCATCCCTCACCAAGTTCTTCTATATATCTAATCTTTGCCAACACCTTAGCAATAAGAGGGTTCCTTGAAAATTGTTCCCTGATTATATTTTTAGGTGTAATATGGTCAGGCAAACCACCCGGATTGTAAAATTCAATTCTGTTGTCAAATAACTTAATTATCACTTTTGAATGCTGATTTTTATAATCCCTGTGGCATAATGCATTGGTTATCAATTCTCTTATAGAAAATAAACCATATTCAGGAATATCTTCCCTCTCAACTTTATGAGGTAAAAGTTGTGACATCACAGTAATATGTTCTTTTATGTATTTATCGCAATTATCTATCTGCTCAATGATGTTTCCTCGAAATTCCTTATAATCTAATCTCTCTCCTCCTATTGTCCTGCCTTTGTATCTTGCGATAGCAATATAGGCATTCATAAAAAACTTTTGTGGATTCTTGCCGAATAAAAGAATTGCGGCATTAGTGGGTTTGCCTTTTTCAATACAACCTAAAGATTCTAAAATAGACCGTGGAGTGCCAATAATATCTCTCCCTGAAACTTTTTCATATAGAGGGATGAATCTCTCTTCTACAAATTTCCAGTCTATATCTTTCAGGGTAGCTCCTTTGCGGAACTGATTATCAAAACGCAATTTCTCCCTATGTTTTTCTAAGATTAGCCTCTCATATTCATCCTTGCTCATTCTTCTTGTGGATTTACCTACCCTTTTAAATGGTCTGCCAAAGGCTAAAACTAAGTGATCAGGAGATTCTTTTACCTCTATAATGATTATATCTTTACCTTCTATTTTCTTGGTGGTAATTCTAGGATAAACTTCAGGATCAGTATGTTGAGATATGTTATTGGCAAGCTTCTCAACTGTACCTTTTCCAATATGAGTACCTATTATTTTGCCGCTGTTAGAAATACCTATAAAGATTCTGCCACCTTCAGTATTGGAAAAAGCAGAAATT
>JAGGZF010000060.1 GCA_021162155.1 bacterium | reverse complement strand
GGGCCGGTTTTTAGATTCTTGAGTTTTACTTGTGATTTTGGTATGATGAGGACAATGAAGCATTGGAATAAAAAGTTGTTTCTAGGGATATTGGTAGCCTTTATTATTTTCTGGGGTTCTAATTGCGCTATTGCTAGTGTAGAACCTATTGTAAGTTTTCCTGTAGAAAATAGTTATGACTTATATGGCAGAAACCAGATAGCAGGACAGTTAATTAAAACTACCAATAAATTTTATATTTACGCTGACCAGCAGTGGTGGAGTAATTTATCTTCTGTAGCCCAAAATGAAATTAACAATAGGTTATATGAGTTATCTGCTGAATTTGAATACAAAATTTATCCTCGTTTGACACAATTTTATGGCCCAGTAGGGGATTTAGGTTTTGCTGATGGCCGACTGTTGCTTTTAATAGAACCCCTGAAAACCGGTATTGGTGGTTATGTTAAAGCGAATCGCCCTCATACTATTTATCTTAGCGCTTCCAACCTTTCTTCTGCTCCTCAAAATCTGCTTTATTATGAATTGGCGCATGAATTTACTCATATCATTACTTTTAAACTAAAACCTAACGAGGATATTTGGTTGAATGAACTTCGGGCTGAATACGCAGAAACACTTTTTGATTATAATAATGATTTGGAAAAAAGTAATTTGCGCCAAAGGATTAAAGATTTATTGTTAAATACAAAAGTAAATCTTTTGCGGTGGGAAAACAGCCGCTTCGACTATGCAGTAGTGAATCTTTTAGGGCATTATTTAGTAGAACAATACGGATTAAATATTTTAGCAGATTCTTTGCACGCTCCTTATACCGGAATAGAAAGTATAAATTATGCTTTGCACAAAAACGGCTCTTCGGAAGATTTTAGTCAGGTTTTTAGAAACTGGCTTATTGCTGTTGCTGTAAACGATTGCAGTTTAGGTTCTAAATATTGCTATCAAAATCCTAAATTAAAAGGGGTAGGTATAACACCTTATTCATATTATTTACCTACTACTGGCTATAGTTCTTTATCTGTTACTGATTCTCTTAAGAAATGGAGCGGTAAATGGTTGAGAATTACCGGCGGAAGAGGAATGCTAAAGTTAAAATGGAAAATCCCGGAAGAAACCCCTATAAGTAAAGTACCCTATATTGTAGTTAAAAATGACGGAAGTAAGTATTTAGGTTTTTTTGATTTTTCCTCTACTAATGAAAGCGAGATTTACTTTTCTGACTTTGGAAAAAAGAATATTAGCGTGCTGATGATTCCTTTTCTGACCACCACAGATAATGTTCATCCGCTCTTCTATTATTCTTTTGAGGCTAATACTTCTCCTCAAACAAATAGCAGCCAAGAAAAGGTTATTCAGGAGTTATTACAGAAGATTGCTTATCTTAAACAGCAAATAGCATTACTCCAAGCACAACTGGCGCAAATAAAAGCACATAATAATTGTTCTTTTTTCCTTAGTGATTTGCATTATGGAACAAGGGGTCCTGAGGTGTCTTGTCTACAGCAGTTTCTCAAAAATCAAGGACCGGATATTTATCCAGAAGGATTAGTAACCGGCTATTTCGGTCCTTTAACTAAAAAAGCAGTGCAAAGATTTCAGGCAAAATACAGTATTCCTTCTACCGGCTATTTCGGCCCTCTAACTCGAGCCACAGTAAATCAATTATTAAGATAAAATATTAACTATGCCTAACTGGAAAGAGATTCTCTTTTGGTTAGCAATAGGGACATTGCTGACTCCTTTTGTTTTTGATAGAGGTTCTTATTTCCCCTTTATTATCGGAAAAGCCACTGCTTTTAGAATTTTAGTAGAAATAATGGCTGTTATTTGGGTGGTAATGGTTTTGGAGGAGAAGAAAAAGATAAAATTAACTATTCTTCAGCAACTGGTTTGTCTGTATCTGATTGTACTGATTCTCTCCAGTTTATGGGGAATTAATCCTCTTTTTAGTATTTTTTCCGGAAATGAACGCTTTGAGGGTGTATGGGGAATAGCGCATTTTGTCTTATATTTCCTTATTTTAGGCACAACTTTTTCCGGAAAAGAATGGGAGAAGATTATTAAAGCAGAGGTTATTATTAGCACTCTTTACTCTCTATTTGCTTTTGTAGGTTTTCCTTATTTAGGCAACATTACTGCCTATACCAGTGGAAGGTTAGCAGGGCTGACCGGTAATCCTTCTTATTTTGCTACTTATCTGATATTTAATTCTCTATTGGCTTTATGGCTTTATTTCCGTCAGTGGCAGGAAGATAAAAAATTGTTTAACTGGTGGCTTATTCCCTTTGTGTTTCAGGGAATTGCAGTTTTTATTACCGGCACTAGAGGGGGAATGATAGGTTATGTGGCAGGATTAGGTTTTCTGCTGCTGTGGTTAGTTAGTCAAAGGATTAACAAGGATTTGGCAATTTTCCAAAAGGTATCCCTCATAATTTTAATAATTATTTCGGTATTACTTGGCAGTTTATTTACTTTTCGTAATTCTGATTTGGTCCAAAAGAATTTTACTTTGGAGAGATTAACCTCAATTTCTCTAAAAGACCCCACTGCTGTCTCGCGTTTGCTTTCTGCTCAAAGCGCCGGGAAAGCATTTTTAGAAAGACCTTTATTGGGATGGGGTCCGGAAAATTACCAAGCGCCTTATTTGAAGTATCTTAATCCTGAAGTTCTTCATTATCTTCCTTCTGATTTTCTTTTTGACAGGGCTCATAATAAACCAATGGAGGTTTTGGCGACTACCGGTATTTTAGGATTGTTGAGCTATCTTTCTATTTTTCTTTTTGCCGGTTGGTTTTTGTGGAGATTAAGAAAAAACAAAGGTTTATCTCTCACTGCTATTCTCTTGCTGGCAGTGTTAGGCGCTTATTTTGTACAAAATATATTCCTTTTTGATTTTCACGAAAGTTATCTAATGTTTTTCTTGGTTCTTGCCTTTGTATCATTTTGGGAAAGAGAACAGAGTCAGCAAGGTAAAGAGATAGAAAAATCTTCGGTTTCTCAGCCAAGCTCTGACTATTCCTCTTCTTTATGGAAAATTTTATTAGAAATAGGGGTAGTATGTTTAGTGATAAGCAGTTTAGTTTTTGGAGTAATTAAACCTTATTTGGTAAGCAGGGGTATTATTTCTATTGGTAAATATCTTGCTGCTCACCAGCCGGAGAAAGCGCAGAGAGAATTGAAAATCCTTCTGCGCAACCCTTCTTTTCTTAAAGAAGATGTGATAGTTGGCGCTAAAAAAATTCTGATAGACCAAGGAATTTCTGCTCCAGAAAAGCAGCAGCAAGAAATGATAGATTTGTTAATAAAAGAGGGCAAACAATTGTATTTTCTTCATCCGGAGAGATTTCTCTTGGAAACAACCATTGCTCAGTTAGAAACATTTGCTCTTCAGTGGAAAAACTCTTACAAAGCAGAAGCAGATACTTTTTTAGCAGACCTAACAAAAAAATATCCTAATTTTCCTCTCCTCTATGTGTATTATGCCCGCTTCTATTTAGTTACTGGAAAAGCAGATTTAGCTTATCCCAAACTACTTCAGGCAGTACAGTTAGATCCTTCTAATGGTCCTGCTAATTATTTCTTGTTTTTAATAGAATGGAATAAAGGTGAAAAAGAAAAAGCGCAACAACATTTAATTACGGCTGTTCAATCTGGGATAACTTTTCAAAGCAAGAATGCAGTGTTAAAAGCAGCGGCAGCATTAGTCCCTTCTCATAGATATGACTTGATATTAAAAGTATACCAACAAGGATTAAAATTAGCACCTCGTGATGCAGATATTTACACTCATATAGCGGCAACTTATGCTAAACTGCATAATAAAGAAAAAGCCATAGAATTTGCTCGTAAAGCAGCAGAAATAGATTCTAATTATAAAGAAGCGGCAGAGAAATTTATTGAAATAATACAGAAAGAGCAGTGGGATAAAATACCTGATTAAAGATTAATTTATTTGTTGTTAATTAGATATTTATGAGGCAAGTAGTATTCAAAAAAGGAAAAGTAGTATTAGAAGAAGTGCCGGCGCCTAAATTGAATAATAATTCAGTTTTGGTGAGAAATCTGTTTTCTTTAATTTCTTCGGGAACAGAATTAGCCAGTTTAACCTTTAGTCAAAAACCGCTGCCCGCAAAAGTACTTCGTTACCCCACTAAGTTAGCCAAGGGGTTGCGTTTAGTTAAGGAACACGGCTTATGGGAGAGCTATAAAATAGTTACTGGAATGCTAAATGCCGGCATAGTGCCCGGCTATAGTTCTGCCGGAGAAGTAATAAGAGTAGGGAAAAACATTAAGGATATTAAAAAGGGAGATTTGGTTGCCTGTGCTGGGGCTAATCTGGCTTCTCATGCGGAATTTGTAGTAGTGCCTCGCAATTTAGTTGTGAGAGTTCCTGAAGGGGTCTCTGGAGAAGAAGCCGCCTCTACTACTCTGGGCGCAATAGCCCTTCAGGGAGTAAGACAGGCAGATCTCAGAGTAGGAGAGAGTGCTGTAGTAATAGGATTAGGATTAGTAGGGCAATTAGTTGTTCAAATTTTGTTAGCCAGTGGGGTTAAGGTTATAGGAATAGAACCTTCTATTTCCAGAATTAAAAAAGCTCAAGAAAATGGTTTGGTGAATGCCTTTCGTCCTCAGAAAAATCTCCGCCATAAAATCTATGCTTTAACTTCTTTTCAAGGTGCTGATGCCACTATTATTACTGCCGCTAATCCCAATGACAATACTATTATTAATCAAGCGTTAGAATTCACCAGAAAAAGAGGAAAAGTAGTAGTATTGGGAGATGTGGGTTTACAGATAAATCGCTTAGCATGGTATGAAAAAGAGATAGATTTGAGAATTTCTACTTCTTATGGTCCGGGAAGAGGTGATCCGGAATATGAAAAGAAGGGGATTGATTATCCTTATGCTTATGTAAGATGGACAGAGAATAGGAATATGCAGGCCTATCTGGAAATGGTGAAAAATAAAAAGATTAACTTCCTTTCTTTAGTAGGGGGGAAATATTCTTTCGAAGATGCCGCTTTGGCTTATCGGCTACTGAATTCCCCTAAAAAGCCGCTGGCTGTTTTATTGTCTTATAGTGAAGATAAAGAAGAGAAGATGCCTGAAACTTTGGTAGTATTAAATAAAGAACCACCTTCTCTTTCCGGGAAAATAGAAGTAGGAATTATAGGAGTAGGTGCTTTTGCGCAAACGATACATTTACCTAATCTTGCCCGCTTAAAAAAGAACTTTCATCTTAGAGGGGTATGTACCCATCAACAAGTAAAAGCAAAGTATTTTGCTCGTCGCTACGGAGCTAGTTTAGCAACTACAGATTATCATGATTTACTGGCCGACCCCAAAATTAATTTAATCTTTATTACTACTCGCCATAGTTCTCATGCTCAAATAGTAAAGGAAGCATTACAGGCGGGAAAAAATGTTTTTGTAGAAAAACCCTTATGTATGACTGAACAGGAATTACAAGAGATAGAAGAAATAATAAGACATCCTACCACCAGTGTTTCTCCCATTTTAACCGTTGGCTTCAATCGTCGCTTTTCTCCTTTTATAGAAAGGATTCAAGAGATAATAAAAGCAAGAAGAAATCCTTTATTGATAAGTTATAGAGTGAATGATAATTATTTATTACCCAGTCATTGGGTTAATACTTCTGAAGGAGGAGGAAGAGTGATAGGGAACGCTTGTCATATGTTTGATTTATTTTGTTATTTAACCCAATCTACCCCTCAGGAAGTTAGTGCTTTTTCTATAACTCCTAAAGATAATTTTTATTTATCTACAGATAATTTTATAGCATCTATAAAATTTAAAGATTCTTCTCTGGCTAATCTTATTTATACTACTCAGGGATATGAAAAGTTTCCTAAAGAGTATATGGAACTTTACTCTGAAGGAGTGACTTTTGTATTGGAAGATTACAGAAGATTAAGAAGTTACGGAGTAAAAGCGAATTTAACTTTACCAAGACAAGATAAAGGCCATCTTCAGGAACTGAAAAAATTAGCCACTTGTCTTTATCAAAAGAGATGGCCTATTCCTTGGGAAGAGATTTATGCCGCTACTAAATTGACTTTAGAGGTAAATAAATTAATAAAAAAAGTCCCTTAGTCTGCAGGCAAGCATCTCCCGTAGGGGAGGATAGGATTTCTCCGAGGCATATCCCAGCCGAAGCCAGAATACCCATCTGGTACGAAATCCCCACAAGCCATTAGACATTATCTTTGGCTTGTTGCCTACAGACTAAGGGACTTTTCTTGTTAGAGAGTATAACATTTAATAACATTTTTGTCAAGGGGAAATAGGGAGCAGATTTAAAAAGCCACTTGAGTGGCAGTTTTCTATTGTACTCAAATTTTTTCTCTTGTCAAGAGACGGGTGGAGGATTGAGAACTCTCTTAATTTCTTCCCAAGAAGTAATACCTTGGAGAACCTTAATAACTGCACTATCTATCATTCGAGGAAAGTTAAGAGAACTAATTTTTCGGGAAGAGTCAGGTACTAATAACTCGAACACAGCAGTTTGACCATGATAGCCGGTAAAACTACATTTAGGACAACCTACAGGAGCATAAATTTTCTTCACTTTACCTAAATGACGGTATTGAGGATAATAAAGCAGGGCTCTTTGGATATAGGGTTTCATATCTGGAGGGATGGGAATTTCTTTTTTACAGTGAGGGCATAATTTTCTGACTAACCTTTGCGCTATAGCAACATTTAGGGCTTTAGTTACCTCAGAAGCAGGAATACCTAAACTTTCTAATCTGGCTCCTACAGAAGCAGCATCGTTAGTATGAATAGTAGAAAGAACCAAATGACCGGTCAGAGAGGCCTGCCACACTAATTGAGCGGTTTCTTTATCCCTAATTTCACCTATAAGAAAAACATTAGGATTTTGACGAAGCAAACTTTTTAACGCTTTAGCAAAAGTATATCCTTTTTCTTCATTAACTTGGGTTTGGATAATTCCGGGAAGGCGATATTCTATGGGGTCTTCTACTGTAATAACTTTAATACCCGGTTGTGCTATTTTTTTTAAGATAGCGTACAGAGTGGTAGTTTTACCTGAAGAAGTTGGTCCGCTGGCTAAAATCAATCCTAATTTCTTCTGAATAACATTTTCTAATTGCTTTAATTGAGGTTGCAACAAACCTAAATTTTCTAATTCTATAGTTTGTAATTCTCCTCCTAAAAGCCGCAGAGCCGCTGTTTCTCCGTAACCACCGGGAATAATGGATAATCTAATATCAAAAGATTTGAAGGGTAAAGTGACTTTAAATCTTCCTTCCTGTATTTTTTGAGTGACAGTAGTTTTTAGTCCTGCTATACCTTTCAACTCATTAATAAGAGCGGGATATTCTTCTTTAGGGATAGTTGTTAATTGATGGAGAACTCCATCTATTCTTATTCTTACCACGGCTTGAGTTTCCTGTGGTTCCAAATGAACATCTGTGGCTCGGGAAAGATAGGCAGTAGCCAGAATATAAGCCAGTTTTTGCCTGTAATCTAATGATGAAATCAAAGAGGCAAAATTCTGATGATGATTAAGCCACTGTTTAATTTTTTTTAGGTCATCCAAAGTAAGTTTAAGTTCTCTATATAATGTTTGAGTGAATAGTTCTTGATACAGCGTTTTGATGTATTCTATATCTCCCGCTACTCTATTTACTTCTTCTATAGTAGTAATTCCCTGAATAACCTTCTGTAATCCATCGTGGAATAGAGGAATCATTCCTTCGTCAATAGCGATTTTTCTGATAGTATTAAAATCTGCCTCTTTAGTTATCGCTTTAGTAATTCTTTCGCTAACAGGAAGTATTTCAAAAAGACCTATCTGTCCTTTATATCCTAAATGATGACAATGCGGGCATCCTTTTGCTTTATATAAAAGGGGTATCTTTTTAGGAATTTTAACTTTGCTTTTAGGTGATAAAATAGAGAAGGCATCTAATAAACGATTTTCTTCTTCTGGAGAAGGGGTGTAGGGAATTTTACAATAAGGACAAAGCCGTCTGACCAGTCTTTGGGCCACTACTAATTTAATAGCATCAGCCATTAATTTAGAATTAGCCCCCAATTCTCTTAGACGAGCAAAGGTTTCACTGGCTTCATTAGTGTGTAGAGTGGAAAATACTAAATGGCCGGTTAACGCTGCCTGCAGGGCAGTTTGAGCGGTTTCTTTATCTCTTATCTCTCCTACTAAAATGACATCAGGGTCTTGTCTTAAAATGGACTTTAATCCGGTAGCAAAATCATAACCTTTTCCGACTTGAGTTTGATTTACTCCTGCTATTTTATATTCAATAGGGTCTTCGATGGTTATAATTTTAATTCCCGGAGATATTTTCTTTTTTAATAATGCGTATAATGTAGTAGTTTTTCCAGAACCAGTTGGTCCGGTGATAAGAATCATTCCATTAGGTGCCTGTAAATATTTTTCAAAAATGTCCACCCCTCTTTTGGTTAGTCCTAAATCTTGTAGTCCCCAAGCCGCTCTCAGAGGATTAAGGATTCTAAATACTAAGAATTCTCCGTAAGGACCAGGTAAAGAAGATACTCTTACATCAAAAGTAATATCGTTATTTTTAATAGAAAAACGGCCGTTTTGAGGGGTATTGAGTATATTGAATTTAATACCGGATAAAAGTTTAAGACGGGAATTGATGTTGCGGTATTTTTCTGGAGATATTTCGCTTACATCATATAAAACACCGTCTATTCTAAATCTTATTAACGTTGATTCTTTTCCCGGCTCGAAATGTACATCTGAGGCATCTGCTTCTACTGCGGATTTGAAAATTAAGGATACTAATTTAGTGACATTTTCTTTTTTAATTTCTAACAGCGCCTCGTGGAGGTTTTGAAAAGAGATGAAGGTAGTAGAACTAACATCTAAGAAATGTTCTAACTTTTTTTGTTTGGGACGGATAAATCGGTAGAAAGAAAGAGCCCAGTCTAAACTTTCTGGAGTAACTACATATTCTGCTATTTTATATCCCATCTGTTTTAAGTTAGTTATCAATCTAATAGTTTCGGGATTAAAGGGATCTGTTACTGCTATTCTTAATTGATTGCCTATTTTCTGAAAAACAACTGCATTAGCTTTTCGGGCTTGTTTTTGGTCTACAATAGCCAAAGCGCTGGTCTCGATAGCAGTTCTTTTTAGATTGATATAAAGTAAATTGTTGCGCTCTGCTAATCTTTGCGCCTCTCTTTCTTTAGATTGTTGCCATAAATTCTGAAGTTGTTTTTTTCTTTTCTGATATAAATCATCCATAAATTTGCCTTCTTGTGGTATCTATTTATTGCTCCTATTCTTTATTATATCATTCTTTTATCTGAAGAGAAAACGAATTTTTTAAAGAAGAACTAATTTTTCTTGGGAGCAAGCACCTTCTGTGTTAAAATACTTAAAGAATGAAGTTAAAGATAATTAGTTCCAGTCCACAGGAAACACAAACAATAGGAAAACTATTTGTTCAGGACATAGTACAGAAAACATCCTCTTCTAAAACTGCTGTAGTAGTTTCTCTGGAGGGTGATTTAGGTTCAGGAAAGACCGAATTCCTTAAAGGTGTTGCCAAAGGTCTAGGAATTAAAGAAAGAATAACCAGTCCCACTTTTGTAATAATGCGTCAATTCCCCTTATCCGGGAAAAAATTTCGTTTTTTATGGCATATTGATTGTTATAGAGTTTCCGCTAGTGATTTAAGCAATCTTTTCTGGGAAGAAATATGCCACAATCCTCATAATTTAGTTTTTATAGAGTGGGGCAATAAAGTGCATAATTTATTACCCTCTTCTTATTGGAAAGTGAAATTAAAAGTGCTGGGAGAAAAAGAGAGATTATTAACTATTGAGATATAGAGAATATATAAAAATACAAAAATATCAAAACTTATTACTTTTATGAAAAGATTGGTGATTATTGATAGTTATGCTTTAGCCCATCGGGCTTTTTATGCCCTTCCTCCTTTAGTATCTCCTCAAGGAATTTTAGTAAATGCTCTTTATGGTTTTCTGTTAATTTTTTGGAAGATGGTTACAGAGTTGAAGCCGGACTATATAGTAGCCACTTTTGATGTAGCAGGACCTACTTTTAGACACAAAGAGTATAAGCAGTATAAAGCAACTAGAGCCCCGGCGCCCGATAATTTTTATAGTCAAATACCTCTTATTAAAGAAGCGCTTACTGCTTTTTCTGTGCCTATTATAGAAAAGGCAGGATATGAAGCAGATGATATTATTGGGTCTTTAGTTAACCAATTATCTTCTCAAAAAGATATAGAAATTATTATAGTTAGTGGCGACTTAGACACTTTGCAGCTGGTAGGGGACAATGTAAAGGTTTATACTTTGCGGAAGGGGCTGCAGGATACTGTGATATATGATGTAGACAAAGTTGTTCAAAGATATGGTTTGCAACCTCGACAAATTATAGATTTTAAGGCGCTTAAAGGAGACCCCTCAGACAATATTCCCGGGGTTCCCGGAATAGGAGAAAAGACGGCTATTAAATTAATACAGGAATTTGGCAGTTTGGATAATCTTTATTCAGCAATAGAAACAGGTCAAGCCAATCTGTCTCCAAAATTAAAGGAAAAATTACAGCAACACAAAGAAACAGCTTATTTTAGCCGGCATTTAGTTGCTATTAATAAAGATTTACAGCTTAATTTTGATTTAAGTCAGGCACAGGTAACCGAATTTTCTGCAGAAAAGATACGGCCACTATTAGAAAAGTGGGGCTTTAGAAGTTTAGAAAAAAGAATATTTAATACTTCTGAACGCCGGGCTGTAAGTTCTTCCAGTAAGTTTTCTGTGGTGAAGAAAGAAAATTTATTAGAGTTGTCTAAGAAGTTAAATTTAGCACAGCAAATAGGATTATTTCTGGATTATTCTGGGGAGAACTGGAAAAAGAGAAATGTAAAAGGTTTGTTAATCTCTCTACCCCAAGAGAATTTTTATATAAATAAGGAGGGCTTGGCTCAGTTTTCACAATTAGATATAGAATGGAATTCTAAAACACTAATTACAGCTAATGCTAAAGTTCTATATCAGGAATTTTCTCTTTTTCAGGATTGCCTGTTTGAGGACTTGGAAATACTGGCTTGGCTATTAGATTCGGAGAGGAAAAATTATCAAATTCCTCATTTAGCTGCTTTTTATCTTCATAAAGATATCTCCTCTGATTTATCCTCGTGGGGCAATATTTTGTTTTCTTTGTATCAGGTAATAAATGCGAAATTAGAGACCCTGAATTTAAGGAAAGTATATTGTGATATAGAGCAACCCCTAATTCCTATTTTAGCGCAAATGGAACAAAATGGTATCTTAGTAAATAAAAAACAATTGCAGCGACTTACTCAGAAAATAGAAAATGATTTAACAAAATTGCGGCAAGAGATATATCTCCAAGCCGGGAAGGAATTCAATATTAATTCCCCTCTCCAGTTGTCTCAGGTACTATTTGGTGATTTGCATCTTTCTCCGCAAGGCCTCCGTAAAACTTCTACAGGAAGAATTTCTACTGATGCTCAGGCATTATCTAAATTGCGAGGAAAACATCCTATAATTGATCTACTACTCCAATATAGAACTTTGGAAAAACTGCGTAGTTCATTTGGAAAAAGTTTATTAAAATATGTTGATGAAGATGATTCTAAAATCCATACCTGTTTTCGCCAAACAGGAACAGCTACAGGGAGAATTTCTTCCGAAAGTCCTAATTTACAAAATATTCCTTGGAGAGGCAGGTGGGGTCAGGAGATAAGAAAAGTTTTTATATCTTCTCCTTCTTTTCAATTGTGCTCTTTGGATTATTCTCAAATAGAATTGCGATTAGCCGCTCATCTTTCTCAGGACTCTTTAATGAAACAAATATTCGCAGAAGATAAAGATATTCATACTATGACTGCCAGTTATATTTTTCAGGTTTCTCCGGAGAAAGTAACTCCAGAAATG
>JAGGZF010000001.1 GCA_021162155.1 bacterium | reverse complement strand
TATTTATATCTTAATCTTCGGGTATCTTAAACACCAGATGAAGAGTTTGAAGAAGAAATCTTATCTTGTTAATTTCGGAGTAGATACTTTGCTGTTCCAGTTCATCATCTATCTCTGCTCTTTGTCGGTGTAATTTTCCTAATTCTTCTCCTAATTCTCTCATAACCCTCTCCTGTGTTTGAGAATCTAATTTTTGAAATTTATTCTGCAATTCGTCTTGTAATTTCCTCATCTCCTCCGGCGATTCAAATTTATCTGGTATTTTCTCAATAATACCCTTCCACTCAAACTGAACATCACCTCTCTTAATTTGTTCTAAATTTTCTTTCATTTCCCCTGCTGAAGAAATTTATGAGTATAGGCGCGAATAATCTCTCTGGTATTATGATAGGTCCAGTGATGAATAATAGGGAAACTATGATAGGGCGCTATGCTAACTGCTTTCTCTCGACCCCAATAGAATCCAGCGTGAGAATGCTTGCCCCAAGCAGAAAGCGACTTATCAAAGGGCTTTTGCTTTTTCCAAATTAATATACTGCCTCGAGGAAGCGTAGAAGAAACAACAATTTCTTTCCAACCAGATTCTATTAAATCTTTCTCTAATCCCGCAACTGTAAGGTGTAAATTAGAAATTAAATCAAACAATTTCAAAATAGAACTCACAAAAAAACTACAGGACATTTTCCCGTTGGCAACCAAATCTCTCTTCTTGCCCTTTACCAAAGCATAGTTATTCCTCCATAACTGCGAACCGCAAGAATTACCAATTATTGCCCAATAAGTTTCCTTCTTTAAAAGATGAATCTTTCTGTGCTTTTCTTTTTTCATAATACTACTTTCTATTCTAAAATAAAGGAGGTATAGTTGCAAGTATTTCGCTACTTGACTTTTATTTTAAAGAGAGTATAATGAATATATATTCAAAACGGTCGATTAATCTGTAAAAAATCAATAATAATCATAATAAAACTATGCCTGGATTTGACGGAACTGGCCCTCAAGGATTAGGACCGCTTACCGGCAGAGGTTTGGGTCCCTGCGGAAGAGGATATGCCTTTAGAAGAGGAGCTGGAAGATGGGGCGGACGACGCTTCTTCAACTGGTGGCCTTGGAGGAGAACAACTACTCCTCTAACTAAAGAAGAGGAAATTGCAGCTTTAGAACAGGAACTACAAGAAATTCAGCAACGCTTGAAAGAACTCAAGGGCCAGAGTTAATCAACAATTAGCCGGTTTTTCTAACCGGCTAATTCTAATTTAGGATAAAAAAATATGAATCCCCAAGTTTTGTCACTTCTATCTACTGTTATTAATTTAACTTTAGCTATACTTAAATTTATAGTAGGAATCTTAACTTCCAGTATCGCCTTAATAGCAGAAGCCCTACATTCTAGTTTAGATATTCTGTCTTCTTTTATCACCTTTTTAGGAATTAGAATCAGCCAGCGCCCAGCAAATAAGAGTCATCCTTATGGACATTATAGATATGAGAGTATTGCTAGTTTTTTAGTGGTAATACTATTAATTATCACCGCCATTTGGATATTATACGAAGCGGGCACTAATATTCTAACCCGAAAAACGGAGGCACAGTTTTCCTATTGGGGCATTATTTTAATGATAGCTTCTGTAATAGTTAATGAAATAATGGCGAGGTGGAAATATAAGATAGGAAATAAATTTTCTTCCTTGGCTCTAATATCTGATGCTGAACACACCAGGGCAGACGTTCTTTCTTCAGTAGCAGTACTAGTAGGCCTAATTTTTATCAAATTTCTTCCCTTTGTAGATAGCATTTTGGCTATTTTGGTAGCCCTCTACATCTTTTATGAATCTTTTCATTTAGGTAAAGAAACTATTGATTCTTTAGTTGATGTTTCCAATCCTGAATTAGAAGAAAAAATCCAAAAAATTCTTCAAGAAAATAATTTTCATTTCTCAGAAATTAAGACCAGAAAGATAGGAGCTGCTAATTTCGCCGAGATTTCTCTTCTTTGCAAACCAGAGGCAACTATGGCAGAAGTTACTGCACTAACTAAAAATTTAGAACAAAAATTACTAAACTCTTTACCAGAACTTAAACAGGTTTCCCTATTGGTAAAGTCGCATGAGTTTAGTGAAACTATAACCCGGCCAAGATTCTGGGGTAGATTTCGCTACCGCAAAGGATTTCATAAAATAGGGCCGGAAAAGAAAGGTTTTAGGATAGTCATTCCGCTAAAAAATAAAGAGATTGCTCCGGAATTCGGGGCTCCAGAATATCTTATAGTGGACTTAGACAAAGAAAAGAAAATTATCCAAAAGGATATTATACGCAACCCCTATTGGAAAAGAGAAGACGGAGGAGCACACGGAATTAAATTCCTAAAATCCGTCTCTGCAGATAAAATCCTGACTAAACAAATAGGAGATAATGCTTTGCAGAATCTCAAGGCGTTAGGAATAGAAGTAGAAATTATAGAAAAAGACACAAAACTAAACGATTTAGGTTATGGCTAGGCCTAAAAAACTGAGATTTATTAAATTTAATCCCAGAATAACCTTTTATAAGCCCCAGGGAGTTCCTTTATCTATTCTAAAAATAACTATTATTTCCAAAGACGAATTAGAGGCGCTAAGATTAAAACACTATCTCCAACTGGAGCAAAAAGAGTGCGCTAAAAGAATGAAAATATCTCAAAGTACCTTTCAACGCACCCTCTCTGCGGCTAATAAAAAAATAGCCCAAGCATTAATAGAGGGGAGGGCTATTAGAATAACAGAGAATTAACTATTCCTTTTCCTTTTCTTCCGGTTTCTCAAATGATATTTATGATTTCTTCCTTTTAGTCTGGGTGGCCTCACTAATACAGTCCTTTTTCTAATACGAGTCCGAGAAGAAGTTTTTCTCATTAAATTTGCTATAATAACTTAAAATTATTAATAGTAAGAGCAAATTTGTATCCCAAAAATTCCGCTGCTTCTCTACAATAAACCATCCGGGAAGTAAATATTTCAAAGTATTCCATCACTGGAACAAAATTAGTATCTATTTTAAGGGTAAGAGTAATGACTTTCTTTCTCTTATCTGTTTTTAATTTAGAGAAAGTAGTAGCGTAATTGACTCTATCGTGAATATCCTTTTTTATTTCCTTGATATCTTTAATCAATACTCTGCTCCTTCTTACATCAGATTTATCTGCTATCACTAATACTGCTGCTACGGGATGGGAAAACTTCATCTCGTGTTTGTCGTGATTGGCAATAGCCTGCATAACAATGCTGATATCTTTAATTAGTTGAGGAGTAAGCCGGGATGAAATCTGAGAATTATTCATTACGGCTTGGCAAAACAGAAGTGCCCCAAAGTAATGATGATGAGAGCGACTGAGAAAATTTCCCATATCATGACAAAATCCACTGATAGCAGCTAATTCTTGCTCTCTTTTAGATAACCCTATTGCTTGGGCTAAAGTTCTGGCTCTATCTGCTACTAATTGAGAATGATCTAATCCGTGATCTGTATAACCTTGATATTTCAAAACTATCCCACTGCTTTTAATAAATTGAAGGATAAAAGGAT
>JAGGZF010000034.1 GCA_021162155.1 bacterium | reverse complement strand
GGATATAATTCTGTGATAGTTTTAATATTGAATGTTTTTTCTTTTCTTGTGTCTAGAGGAGTAATTTTGTCTTGATATTCAGGAATCCAGTTACCCAAGAGCATAAAAATATCCGGTGCTTCATCGTTGGCGAATGCCTGTAATAATTCTTCCTGATAAGAGCGGGAATCTTTTTCTACATACTTCACCTGTATTTGAGGATAACTTTTGTGGAATTGAGATATTAAAGGAGAAAATATCTCTGGTTTATCTATTATTCCCCATATTTCCAAAGTAGCCGGTTTAACTCTTCGAGGGGTAAAAACTATAACAGCCAGTATAAAAAGCAGTAGCGCTCCTATTGCCATTAGGATAATTTTCTTTTGGTGAGAAGTAAGAGACATAATAGTTAATTATTAATTTTCTGGTAATTTTAGCAGAAAGCCATAATGAGTTATCCCTAAAGGTAATTCTCGTTGTAGAGAAAATCCCTGTTGTTCTAATAAGGATAACATATCTTCTTTAGATATAGGAAATAATGCTTCTCTGTTAGGAAGTTTTTCCGGCACCCATTCTATTACTACTAAATATCCTCCGGGCTTCAATACTCTTTTTGCTTCCTCAATTATCACTTTTTTATCTTTTACCTGAAACAGGATGTTAGACATAAATACTAAATCACAAGAGTTGTTAGGGAGGCCGCTTCCTTTAGGAATTTCTAAATTAGCCCATTTAGTTTCTATGATATTAAATAGTCCCTCTAATTTTGCTCTGAATTCTAAAGTTTCCAAAGCCGGTTTCCAGATGTCTAATGCTATTACTCTGCCTGATGGTTTTAATGCTTTAGCTAAAGCCAAAGAGAAATAACCAGAACCACAGCCAAAATCAGCTATGGTCATTTCGTTTGTCAGAGGAAGCAATTTGACAATTTCTTGAGGGTTAATAAAAGAAGGCATAACTTTCTTGTATTATAGCAAAGTAAAACCAGCTATGCTATCCCCTTTATTTAATTTCATTATTCTAACCCCTTGAGTAGAGCGTTTAAGTAAAGGAATACTCCTCAATTCAATTTTTAGGATTTGTCCTTGTTGAGATACTGCAATTAATTTTTCTTCCTCTCCGACTAAACAGGCCTTTATTAGTTTTCCTGTTTTGGGGGTGATTTTAGCGGTCTTTATGCCTCTGCCTCCTCTCTTTTGTTTTCTGTACTCTGATATTGATGTTCTCTTCCCGTAACCATTAGTAGAGACGGTTAGAATTTGGGCTTTGGTAATGTTTTGAGGTATTACTATTAAGGAGATTACTTTATCATCTTTTGTTAATTTGATACCTGTTACCCCGGTAGCTGTTCTACTCATTGCCCGGACTTCTTTCTCAGAAAAATGAATAGAAAGACCAGATGCGGTGACAAGAATGATGCTGTCTTTTCCTGTAGTTAATGCAGCACCTACTACAGCATCATTTTTATTTAATCTAATTGCTACTATTCCTCCTTTTCTGATGTTTTTGTATTGTTGTAAGTTAGTTTTCTTTATGATGCCTTGAGTAGTAGCCAGTAGTAAATACTGTTTAGTAGTGCTCTTTTGGGGAGGAACATTAATTATAGAGATAATTTTTTCTCCGGGAGAAAGAGAAAGGTAACTTTTTATTGTTTTTCCTGAAGCAGTTCTGGAAGATTCATTTATTTCATACACTTTTATTCGGAAGACTCTTCCTTTATCGGTAAAGAAAAGAAGATCGTCTCTGGTATTACAGGAGAGAAGATGAGTTATGTAATCATCTTCACTTCTGGGCTCATAGCTTATAACACCTTTTCCCCCTCTTTTTTGACGGCGGATTGCTTCGGGAGCCATTCTTTTTATATACCCTTTTTGAGATAAAGTTATGAGCGTTGTTTGGGAAGGAATAAGGTCTTCTTCAGAGATTTTTTCCGGGAGATAAGCTCTAATTTCTGTTCTTCTCTCATCTCCGAATTTTTGGCGGAGATATTCCAGTTCTTCTTTAATTATTTGAAGAATCTTTTTAGGATTCTGAAGAATTAGATTATAATCTTTTATTAATTTTTCTTTCTCTTTTAATTCTTGTTCTATTCTATCTCTTTCTAATTTTGCTAAACTTTGCAGTTTCATTTCTAAAATAGCATTGGCTTGAATTTTATCTAAATCAAATCGTTGTATTAGTTTCTTTTCTGCTTCTTCTCGATTACGGGACTTTTTAATAGTTTGGATTACTGCATCAATATTATTTAGTGCTTTTACTAATCCTTCTAAGATGTGTGCTCTTTCCTTTGCTTTTTTAAGAAGGAAAATAGTGCGTTTAGTGATAATGTCTTGCCTGTGTTTAATATATTCCTGAAGGAGGTTTTTAAGGGAAAGCACTTGTGGCTGAAGGCCATTTTCTACTAAAGCCAGAAAATTAACATAAAATTTTTTCTCTAAATCGGTATAGCGGTATAGTTGATTGATAATTCGTTTCGGAATAGCATCGCTTTTTAATTCTATTACTATCCTTAACCCTTCTTTATCAGATTCATCTCGTAAGTTTTTTATTCCAGTGATTCTTTTTTCTTCCACTAAATGCGCGATAGAAGCAATAAGTTTGGCTTTATTGACTTGGTAGGGTAATTCGGTAATTGTGATTTGGGAATGTTTGCCTCTTTCTTCTATTTTTAATCTACCTCGGCAGAGAAGGCTTCCTTTGCCTGTGGAATAAGCATCTTTTATACTTTCTGTTCCAAAGATAATTCCTCCGGTAGGAAAATCAGGTCCGGGGATAAATTCCATTATTTCTTCTACAGAAGCATCTGGGTGATTTAAGAGATAAATTAAAGCACTGCATACCTCTTTCAAATTATGAGGAGGGATATTGGTAGCCATCCCAACTGCTATTCCCATAGTCCCGTTTAATAGCAATTGGGGTAATTTAGCAGGGAGATAACGCGGTTCTTTACGAGAGCCGTCATAGTTAGGAATAAACTCTACAGTATCTTTTTCAATATCAGTTAGCATTTCTTCTGCCAGTGCAGTGAGCCGGCATTCAGTATATCTCATTGCTGCCGGAGGATCTCCATCTATAGACCCAAAATTACCCTGTCCTTGGATTAAAGGATAACGCAAGGAGAAATCTTGAGCCATTCTTACTAAAGTTTCGTAAACCGCAGTATCCCCGTGAGGATGGTATCTACCTAAAGTAGTACCTACTACAGTAGCAGATTTTCTGAATTTAGCAGTAGCACGTAACCCTTCTTCGTACATAGCATAGAGAATTCTTCTTTGAACTGGCTTTAGTCCATCTCTAACATCCGGAAGTGCCCGCGATACTATTACGGACATTGCATAATCTAAATATGACTCTCTTAATTCCTCCGCTATGTCTTTTTTTTGAATATGTTTATCTTGTGAAGAATTATTATTCATTTTTATTTAATCTTATTTGGGGACGAAGAATTATTAAATTAGTATTTTCTGGGAGTTGATTTTTACGTATAGTCAATTTATCTAATGTTTCTGGCTTTTTACCAAGGGCTTTAATAAATTTTTCTACTGGGTCTAGTTTTATTTTTAATCCCTGAAGAGAGTAATGCATAGGGATTACTATTTTAGGTTCTATCTGGTTGATGAGAAAAACTGCCTCTTCTGCGTCAATAGTGTAGCGCCCTCCTACTGGAATTAAAAGAATGTCAGGGTTATTGATTTTTTCTAAAGTTTCATCTTTTAGATGACTTTCACCCAAATCTCCCAAAAAAGCAATATTTATATCCTCAGAATTAATTAAATAGATGGTATTTAATCCCCTTGCCTTACCTCTTTTTTTATCATGGAAACTAAGCAATCCCTCTATAAAAATTCCACCTATCTCTATTTCTCCCGGACCCTCCAAAATAAATGGTTCTCCTAAAATTGCTTTTTTGTTGTTATGGTCTTCGTGTTGATGACTAATAAGGAGAATATCTGCTTTAAAACGAGGCGGTTTGAATCCGGTACTACTTTCAGAGTAAGGATCTATGGCTATTATTTTTCCTCTACTTTCTATTTTGAAGTAAGAGTGACCCAACCAAGTAATAATCATATTATTTTTTGAAAGCCCTAAAGGCTAATAATATTATAATAAAATCAAAAATTAATAACGCTATGATACAGGAGGGTAAAGAATGAAGAGTAAAGGTAGAGATTTGAGAGGCAGATAGATTGCCGGAAAGGATAGTCCATCTTAAAGCGTCTATGCCATAAGCCAAAGGATTAAATCTGGCTAAATTTTGAAGCCATAAAGGAAGACTGTTGAGAGGGAAAAACCCTCCTGATAAGAATGACATAGGTGCGATAAATAGTTGCAAAAGCAAAGAGAAACTCTCTGTGCGGGAGACAAAAGAGGTAAGAAATACTCCTAAACCGGCAACTCCTAAAGTAAAAATTATAATGACCAAGAAGATTTCTCCTATTTGTAAAGGAGAAAGTACTAAATTGAAATAAGGAGCAGTAAATAATAATAAAATACCTTCAATTAGAGCTACTGTAGAAGCGCCTAAAATTTTTCCCCACGCAATAACAGAACGCGATACCGGAGCGACTAAAATTTCTCTTAAGAATCCGTACTCTCTATCCCAGACAATAGATAGAGTAGAGGTGATAGACATTACGCTAATACTCAATCCCAAAATGCCCGGGTAGAGAAATTGAGAAAAATTATAGGGAAGATGGCGAAACTCTAAAATACTTCCCAATCCTGTTCCAAAAGCCACTGCTATTAGGACAGGCAGGAAGATTGAGGTGAATACTTTTATCTTGTTTCTCCAATAAAGAAGAATTTCTCTATACCAGATAACATAAAGAGCGCGAAGAGATTTTGAGGAAAAGAAATTAGCAGTATTAGTGGCCATTAGTATTTTTATGATTATTATTTTTAAACAGAGCGAGAAAAGATTTAAGGTTGAAGGAAAAAATATCTTCGGTATCAGGAGTGTTATTTTCTCTTATTTTTCTTCCGGTAAGTTCTAAAAATACATCTTCTAAAGTAGGATGATGAAGTTCTAAGGAAAGAATTTTAGGAGTTATGGTTTTTATCAAAGAAGGCAGAAATTCCTCACCGGTTGCTACCTCTATCTGAATTTCTTTTCCAATTCTCTTAATTTTACATTGAGGTAATTTTTCTTTTATTTGAGCGAATGCTTTTTCATTGTCAGTTGTTCTTAAAGTTATAATATCACCTCCTATCATCTTCTTTAAGTTTTCCGGCGTATCTAAAGCGATAATTTTTCCGTAATCAATAATGGCTATTCTATCACAAACCTCTGCTTCATTGAGATATTGAGTAGTTAAAAAAATAGTAGTGCCTTTTTGTTTTTTAGTAGTGAAGATGTAATCCCATATTTTATTTCTTGTTTGGGGGTCTAAACCCACAGTGGGTTCGTCTAAAAAGAGAATTTTGGGGAAGTGAATTAAGGCGCGGGCAATTTCTAATCTTCTTTTCATACCACCGGAAAACTGACTCACTGGTGATTTTCTCCTTTCCCATAATTCGCATAATTTTAATACCTCTCTCTTTCTGGTGATAAAATCTTTCTTATTGACTCCATATAATAAAGCGTGAAGATAGAGATTTTCTTCTGCTGTAAGATGAGTATCTAAAGTTGTCTCTTGAAACACTAAACCGATGGAGGCACGCACTTTATCCGGTTTAGTGTTAATATTATATCCATTAACATAGGCAACCCCTGAAGTAGGAGGAGTTAAAGTAGTGAGAATGTTGATAGTGGTAGTTTTACCTGCTCCATTTGGGCCTAATAAGCCGAATATCTCTCCTCGTTTTACAGAGAAAGAAATTCCTTTCAAGGCCATTATTCCGTTATATGTTCCGTTATAATGTTTTCTCAGATTTTCTACTTGGATTACTTCTAAAATGTTATTATTTGTTTTTTGAGTCATTGCTTTGTTGCTTTTTTATAATAATCCCATTTTTTCTTTCGCCTCATTTAGAGTTTCTCTGGCTATTGTGCGGGCATATTTTTCTCCGGCTGTTAAAATATCTCGAACTAATTTAGGTCTGCGGAGATAATAGTTTCTCTTTTCTTGAATTGGCTGAAGAGCTTGATAAATAGCCAGCGCTAACTCTTTCTTTAGTGATTGGTATTTTATTCCTGTGGATAGATATAACTTTTCGTATTCTTTTCTTTTTTCTTCTCCTTGGAATAATTGCACCAAAGTAAATAAAGTAGCCACCCCTCCTGTAGAGGGGATTTTTTTGCCTTTTCCTGTATCAGTGGGGACTTTAGCCAATTTATTTTTTATTGTCTCTAAGTTATCTATTAAACTTATATAGGATTTAGGATTAGTTTTAGACATTTTGCCTTGACCAGTTAAAGAAGGAACATAAGCCCCCGGCGTGAGATATGCTTGAGGTTCAGGAAAGGTCTTACCAAAAAGACGATTAAATTTTCGGGCTATTTCTCTGGTTAATTCTAAATGAGGGAGTTGATCTTTCCCCACTGGAACTAATTGGGCTTTATAGATAAGTATATCTGCTGCCATTAAAACCGGATAACTTAATAAACCAAGATTTACATAGTGAGGTTGATTTTTCTTCTTATCTTTATAAGTAGGCAATTGCTGAAGACGAGAAACAGGATAGATGGTAGAGAAGAGATAAGCCAATTCGATATGTTCTGGAATATGGGATTGAATAATGAGATGAGCTTTTTCCGGGTCTAATCCGCAAGCCAAGTATTCTAAAACTAATTCTTGTACTTGTTGAGGATAGTTTTGAGGGTTATAGGGAGAGGTAATTCCGTGTAAATCAACTACAGCGTAAATACAATCATATTCTTTTTTTTCTTGAAGCGCTAAATAGCCCTTAATCCCTCCCAAGTAATTTCCTAAATGCAGAGGGCCAGTAGGACGACTACCGGAGAAAATTCTAGTAGGGGTAGTTGAAGAAGTTTTCATTTCTTTGTGCTTTTTACTTTGATGCTATTTTAGGGAGCGGGATACGGGAGTCGAACCCGTCTCTTCACCTTGGAAGGGTGATGTTGAACCGCTCAACTAATCCCGCTTTAATTTAAAAAAGATCTTTAGAGACCTTTTTAATTTTATCTTTTTTTCCATTAAAAAGCAACTATGAACAGTCGGAGCGCTGGGAGTTGAACCCAGACCGCAGACTCCCGAAGCCTGCATACTGCCGTTATACGACGCTCCGAATCTCTTATACGTGGTATTTCTTTTTTATTTTTTCTTCTTCTTGTAATAGTAATTGGCGATATTTTTTTTCTGCCTTATGACTGAATTTTTGCAATTCTAATAAAGGCAATTTTCCTAATTCTTTTATTCTCTGTTGGAGATATTCTTTATTATTTTTAGACAAGTCCTCTAATACTTCTCCCAAGAGTATATTTAATATTATCCCTACTTTGGGTCCGGGAGGTATGTTCAGAATCTTCATAACATCATTACCATTTACTGCTAACATTTTTAGAGATGGTTGTGCTCCCGACATCTCTTGCAATATTTTCTCTACCCTAAAAAGGAAATGTCTTAACCTAAAAGGTACTGCTTTAGGACAACCAGAGCCAATTCTATCAGCTTCTCTTAATTTAGCCAAATCAAATATATTTTCTTTACCTACTTTCATTATTAATCTTCTTACTGAAGAATCAGTAGTAATTTCAGGGTCATATACAAAATAATGATGTCTTACTAACTTGATGACTTTGTCTGTGAATTGTTTAGGGAATTTTAATCTGTGGAGTATTGCAGCGGTCATTTTGGTTCCTACTATCTCGTGCCCATAAAAAGTAGATTCTTTTCCTTCTCCCTGCTTTGTCCTTGGTTTGCCTATGTCATGGAATAAAGCGGCTAATCTTATGGCTAAATTGTAATTTTTTTTAGCAGCATAATCTAAAGCGCGCCAGGAATGTTCCCATACAGTATATATATGGTGCTTGTTTTGAGTTACTCCTATTCCTTCTTCTAATTCTGGAATGAATTCATGTAAGAGGTTTGTTTTTTGTAACAGAAGAATTCCTCGGGCTGCTTCTGGAGTGTTTATTATTTTTATAAATTCGTCCCTAATTCTTTCTTTGGCTATAAAACGAAGAAGGTGAGCGTTGCGGCTGATTGCTTGTAGAGTTCTTGGTTCAATTTGAAAATTTAATTCGCAGGCAAAACGCACAGCCCTCATTAATCTTAAAGCATCTTCTTGAAATCTTTTGTCAGGGTCTCCTACTGTTCGTATTATTTTTTTTCTGATATCCTCTTTCCCTAAAAAGGGATCGATAAAAATATATTTTTGATTCTTTATATCGAGTGCTATAGCATTGATAGTAAAATCTCTTCTGGATAGATCTTCTTCCAAAGTAGAAGCAAAGGTAATAGTATCAGGGTGTCTTTTGTCAGTGTATTTTCCTTCTTTCCTGAAAGTAGTGACCTCTATAATTTTAAGAGAAGGGTCTTCGCTTTCAGTTTTAACTCTGACGGTTCCCCAGCTATTTTCATAAATACTATCAGGAAAAAGTTGAATTATTTCTTCTGGTTTGGCATTGGTAGTAATATCCCAATCTTTTGGTTTTCTGTTGAGAAGTATGTCTCTTATGCACCCGCCTACTATATAGGCATTAAAATTAGCCCTGTGAAGTTTAGAAATAACATCATAAACTTCTGAGGGAAGATTTATTTTTTTCATTAATTTTTATTAAGAAGTAAAGACGTTCTTTTATTTGTGCCTCCGGCGCGGGTCGAACGCGCAACCTTGGGCTTAAGAGGCCCCTGCTCTGCCAATTGAGCTACGGAGGCAGATTTTTAAGCGCGCCCCGCAGGATTCGAACCTGCAACCTTGTGGTCCGAAGCCACACACTCTATCCAGTTGAGCTAGGGGCGCTCCTGCTATTAGTATATTACTACTTTGAACTAATTTTGCCAAGTTTTCTTGCTTGACATTAGGAATAAGATTATAATAAAAGAAAATAAATAATTTTTATATTTATGTCTAAAAAGCGCAGGTTGTGGGATAAAAAGATAATTGATTTTCTTTTTATCTTTATTATAATTAATTCTTTCGCTAATACTCCTTACTGGAGTGGTTTGACTTATTGGAAAGCAAATGCTCAAACCAATTCCTGTCCCATTCATACAATAGGATTATCCCGTCATACCTTCACTGAGGAAAACAGAGGAGAAGTTAAGGAACTTCAAAGAATATTAAGTAAAATTCCTAATATTGGTTGGAAAAGCAGTTATCATATTTCAGGTACTTTTGGCAGAGGCACAGAGGCCTTAGTGCGAAGATTTCAAAAGGCCTATAACTTAAATTCTACCGGAGTATTAGATCAACCTACTATAAATAAATTATGTCAGATTTGGGCTTATCAAAATAACATTTCTCAATTAGGTTCTTCTTCCGGAAGGACTCAGGGTACTTCTTCTACTATTCAAAGCACTACTCCTTCAACTATCTCTCCTCTTGAGAGTAACTATCTTCCTCCAGAATTAAGCGGAGGGGGGAGTAGCGGGACAACAGGAAGGATGAAGACTTGTACTTATAATACTTGGTCACGTGACCCGCATTATTGTGGAGATAAACCTTATTGTTGTGTTCCTTATACTACTTATGTTTCTTCAGATAGACCTTGTCCCGGAGATATGTGTGAAAGTGACGACGATTATACCGGCCAATATTTATCAGATCCTAATTTTTGGGAAAAAAGAGACGAAGGGATTTATAAAGAGTGTAAGCCCAAGAAATGTACAGCCGAAGGTTGTGTTCCTACTTTTGTAGGTTATGTGG
>JAGGZF010000021.1 GCA_021162155.1 bacterium | reverse complement strand
TATCAAAAATTTCCAGATATATTTTTCAGTTATCAAGGTTCATTTTTATATTTTATCATATATACAAGAGATTGTCAATAAGGTTTAAGCTAACAAAAAAGGGCCGATTTACGGCCCTACTTTTCTTTAAATCCTTCTCTAATTTGTTTCATAATCGAATCCTTTCCTCGAATGTTCCAAGATGTATCTCTGGGGGGAGATTTAGTTGTACCCCAGTAAAACCAGAATATACCGGCAAACCAACTTTTCTTCTTGAAGACCTTGTTTAGTGCTTTGATCGCTAATACAGATTCTTTCTCAGAAAATTCTACTTTATGACGACTTCCTTGTGGTACAACTTCTGCGCTGTTCCAAGGTTCTATAGTGCAGTTTTTTATGGTTCTGTAACCTATTTCCAAGAACAATATTTTCTTCTGGAATTTCTGGGAAATAACTTCTAGCTCTTTCTCTATATTTAGTCCATGGCGGTTATAACGAGAATCGGTCCAAGCTCTTATTAATTCTTCTATAGATGATGCTTTCTGAGATGTGAGATCAAAGTATGGAGAGAATCCTATATAATCTAAATTTTTATTACTTAGCCAGTCGTAACGGAGTATTTTCTTAAAACTCTCTTCTTGCCACCAGCAGTTTAATTTCACGGTAATACGGCCATTATATTGTTCTCTAACTGAGTTTATTATCTCATTCCATTGTTCTTCATATTGCCATAGTGAAGCATTTTCATTGGCTATAGAGAAAAGCTCTACGTTATTTTCGTTAGCAAATTTTGCGTAGTGATCAATAATTCTCTTGTAACTTGTGAACCACATCGCTACATTATGCGGCTTGATATTTGCCACGAATTGCTCTGGTGTCTTTATGAATATCTGGGGTTCTAGGCATACCATCTTTCCGTAATGATGTATTTTGCCGATAATTTCTTGAAGAATATACTCTTGATGGGTATCATAGAGTAGATTGGTTGAGTAGAGATTATACTGATACAGGAAAAATCTTATTTCTACAGCATTTACCTCCGGTAGTTTCAGCAACTCAGTTAGGGAAAAACCTGCTTCTTCTGAATTGTAAGGCAGAGGTGCTGGGTAAAATGATATTCCTTTAAAATATCCTTCGAATTTCGCTTTTTTTATTAGAGAGTCGGGTAAAGAAATCTTGGTCTGTTCTATTCTATCCCAGATTACTTGAGACGACTTTATATAAGAAGATTGTGTCAGGAAGCGAGTATCATTGAATTTCACAGATATCAGGGTAAATACTAGGATAATAATTAATATTGCAGTAATAGTTATTCTGTATCTCAATTGGCACCTCCTTTAGCTTGTGTGTTCACTTCAGATAATAGAGTGCCGAAGTGTGTAGTTTTGGTCTCGCTCCAGTTTTTAACTCCTAAACTATAGAGAACTACAAAGAACCAGTGAAATCCAAAAATCCAATAAAGAGGTAGATATATTATTCTTTTAGGTCCTCTTTTTTTCCATACAGTAATAGTCATTATGAGGAAGAAAAAAAGTGTCCAGCCTATCCAAATCCAACTGTTAATGTTGACTATAGAGATTTGTCCAGTAAAGAGATAAAAAATATAGAGTAGATTAGACATCCACCAGGCAAATACAGCTAAAGGAGATAAACGGTAAATATAATCAAGCCAATTACCCAGCTGGTCAATATATCTCCATGTTACTCCTAGATGTCCCTTTATCCATCTGGAGCGTTGTTTCATAATAGCACTCCAGGTGATTGGTTTTTCGTCAAATACACATAGATTATCCGCGTAAATTATCTTTTTTCTCTTTAATGTTAATCTAGTAAACAGCTCAAAATCTTCTACTAAAGAATTGCTCCATCCTCCAATTCTTTCTAGAATTTGTTTTTTGACAAGTATTCCTGTTCCCGCTAAAAAACAAGGAAGATTAAGGACGCTTCTCCCCGTCCAACTAATACTGGAGAAGATATCATACTCTATTTCCTGTAAAAAACTTAACAAATAACCTTTACTATTAGAAGTAAGAAGAGTGCTTTGAATTGCTGTTATTTGCTTATCTTTCAAGAAATATACTATTGCTCTATTAAAGAAAAAGGGATCTTTGATTCTATTATCAGCATCAAATTGTGCTATGATCTCTCCAGAGGCGTATTTTAATCCTTTATTTAAAGCTAAACCTTTTCCCGATTTTCTGCTGTGATACTTTATTATCTTTATTCTGGGGTCTTTAATAGTCTTTGCGATTTTGATTGTACTATCGGTACAGTTATGAGCTACTACTATAATTTCTAATCTTCTATATTTCTGTTTTATCAAGTCAAGCAAAATATTCTTAATTACTCTTTTTTCATTATGTGCTGGAATAATAACTGAGATCAGATATGGTGTATTACGCAATAATATCAAATCTTTTTTCTTTCTGTAGAATAAACTAGCTATCCCCATTATCAACCAAACTAAAACGCTACTGTACATTAAAAGCACACATAAAAGAAGTAAAAAAGGAAATTGGAGATTAAGTGGTAAGAGAATAAATCTAACCTGATAAGAGAGCTCTATTCCTAAATTCTGGAGTAAAGTAACAATTAAGATCAGAGAAATATATACACCTAATATTATAGTCGCAATGGCGTACAGAAAATCTTCTGGAGATGTTATCCCTATCTTTTTCATAGAGCACCTCCCTCACCTATAATCTCTACAGGACCGAAGTAAATTTTATCTATCTTTATTTCTCCTTTTCCCCATAACTCTATTACCGGATCTCCTCGACAAGCTCTTTGTGGAGCTTTAACCAATAGTCCTAAAAATACCCAGTTCTTACTAGATCCTCTTTTCCACTTTCCAAAACAACTATAAGTGGGATAGAATTTGTCTTCTGGAAGAAAGAATTGTTGAGTTAATCTTATCCCTTTTCCTGATTCTATGTGGTATTTTACCCAGCAGCCCAAAAAGTATAGCTGCCCAGGTTTTACTTTGGGTTTCAAGGGTAAATCTGGTACTGCTAATGCTCCATGGGAATTAGAGGTATTACCTTTTATGATAAATGATTTTCTGCCGTCATAACTATCATAGTCACCACATATAAAAGAAATCTCTCCTTCAAAAACCTCTCCACCCCAGGGAAAAGGTCTCATTCCTTGTATATCTGAAAAGACATCATGAGAAAAAGTTAAGAATTCCAAAGAGGAATTCTGATAAATGTACTCACTGGAGTGATTTTCTAGAAGAACTATCTTCTCTGATTTCTTAACACTGACGGGGGGGACAATAATAGGAGCATGGGTTTTGGATTCTCCAATCAGAGAAACAGGTATGAAAGCGATTATCAGAAAGAGCCAAAAAATCACTAATACTATAATTCTCCTCATTTTACACCTCCTGTTTTTATTAAATTTTCAAGGTTCTTGCCTTGATTTTAGGGCTTTGATTTTATCAATTTTACATTATTTTGTCAATGTGTCTCTTCTGAAGCACAAAATATTAGAAAACAGTATGTAGCAATACTGTTTTTATGTAGATAGATAACTTTTATATTATTCTATCTTTTCTATAAGCCACTGCTGAGGACGAGACAATTTCAGAAGAACGAACTTTCCCTGTATTTTTTCACCTTGCAGATAAAAAATAATTTTATTTTTAGATTTTTCTATTACTTGATAGTTCCCCTTATCAAATATTTTTACTCTTCCTGCTCCATAGAGACCTTGGGGTATAATTCCTTCAAAGTTGAGGTATTCTAAGGGGTGGTTTTCTGTGTGTATGGCTAATCTTTTTATCCCTACTTTTTCT
>JAGGZF010000070.1 GCA_021162155.1 bacterium | reverse complement strand
GGTTTAAAATAAAGACTAATATCAACTTTGTTTTTTAAGTAGTCAATTAATGAGTGGGAAATATAATTAAAAACAAAAATAGTACTAAAAAGAAGTAGACTAATTACCATCATAACTACACAGGCCAAGGTAAGCCAACGATTCCTTATTAAGCCCTGCCAAGCAGTTTGAAAAACTCTCTTAATTAGAATAAACATATAACTTACATTCTACATTTATTTTTATTTACCATTAAATAATATATTTCCCTTCTTTCTCGTCTCTTATTAACTTTCCTCCTTCTAAACTAATAACTCTCCTATTTAAAGTATTTACTATCTCTTTATCATGAGTAGCAAGAATAATCGCTGTTCCCATTTCATTAATTTTAAGTAAAAGTTTAATAATTTCCCAAGTATTGATTGGGTCTAAATTTCCAGTCGGTTCATCGGCTAAAATAATTTCAGGCCGGTGAATCAATGCTCTAGCCAAAGAAACCCTCTGTTTTTCCCCTGCAGATAACTGATAAGGAAAGAGGTCTCCTTTATCCTCTAAATTTACTAATTTTAGTAATTCCTGAACTTCTTTCCGAATAATTTTTTCTGGATAACCTAAAACTTCTAAAGCAAATGCTATGTTTTCTGAAGCAGTTTTAGTAGGTAATAGCTTAAAATCTTGAAAAATCATTCCCAATTTCCTTCTTAATAAAGTAACTTCTCGCGGTTTCATCTTAAAGATATCTTTACCTTCAAAGAACACCCTTCCTTTGGTTGGTTTCTCTTCATGCATTAATATCTTTAATAAGGTAGTTTTTCCTACTCCTGAACGACCTACTAGAGACACAAACTCTCCTCTTTCTATTTCAAAAGTAACATTATCTAAAACCAAATTTCCCTTGTAGTTTTTGGAGATGTTTTTAAAATAAACCAGAGACATAAAAAGTCATCTTATTAAATTCACTGATTCATTGATAAATTAATTCTAAATTGCCATCTAAAACTTCTTCTACTTTATTTATTTTCTTCCCCGTACGATGGTCCTTTACCATCTTATAAGGATGTAATACATAAGAACGAATTTGATTCCCCCACTCTATTTTCTGCTTTGTGCCTTTTAATTCCTGTAAAGTTTTTACTTTTTTTTCTTCTGCTAAATGATGTAATTTTGCTCGTAATATTTCTAATGCTCTCTGTTTATTCTGATATTGAGACCTTCCTTGCTGACAACTAACAACTATTCCTGTAGGTTTATGTTTTATTCTTACTGCTGTTTCTACTTTTTGCACATTCTGTCCTCCGGGTCCAGAAGAACGGAAAAAACTTATTTCTAAATCTTCTTCTCTGAAAGGCATTTCTTGCGGCTGCATAATAGGCAACACCTCTACTAAAGCAAAAGAAGTATGACGCAGTTTAGCAGCAGAAAAAGGAGATATTCTTACTAATCTATGCACTCCATTTTCTTGTTTTAATATCTTATATACATCCTTTCCTGTTATTTTAGTGACTATATGATCTATGCCCCCATACTCGTTCATCTTTTTATCTATGATTTCCATCTTCCACCCTTTCTTTTCACAATATTTTCTATACATTCTAAAAAGTAAGGCAGCCCAATCCTCTGCGTCTACTCCTCCGGCTCCAGCGTAGATACTCAAAGTCACATCTCGATTATCATACTGCATCTTTTCTATACTATCAGATAATCTTGTTTCAGTAAAGATTTATTTCTATCTATTTATCTATATCCACTACTTCAAATTCCACTTTTTTACCCAAAAACAAAGAAGTTAATTCTGTAAATCTCTGGCTGTAACTAGTAGCTAAATACCTGATTTTTCTATCCCGAGGTATTTTTTTCTCTATCTCCGGATGCCTCCATAAGTAATCCTGTAATTTAGCAGGTAATATTTCTTCTTCTGATATTATTCTTACCTTTTTTCCTATATGCTGCTGAATTTTATCCTTGATTAATCCATAATGAGTGCAACCTAAAATTAAAGCACCTACATCTTTTCTTTTCAGGGACGCCAGATATTTATCTAAAATTAAATCTAATCCTCTCCATTTTAATTCCCCTGCTTCTATAATAGGAACCAATAAGGGACAGGCTTGCTGAAAAACCTTAAAATTAGAACGAATCTTTTTCAACTCTCTCTCGAAAGCACCAGAATTAACTGTAGCATCTGTGCCTATTACCCCTATCCTATTATTAAAAGACAACTCTACTGCTACTTCTACAGCCGGGCGAATAACTCCTAAAATTCTTCTCTGAGGATAAGTTAAAGGAAGATACTCCCTTTGTAGGCGCCTTAAAGCAACACTGGTAGCAGTATTACATGCTAATATCACCAATTGACAACCTTGAGAAAATAAAAAATCTACCGCCTGTTTAGTATAGCGATAGATTATCTCATCAGATCTCCCACCATAGGGCACCCGAGCATTATCCCCTAAATAGATATAATTGTAATCGGGTAACTCTTTAAGAAGGCCCTTAAAAATAGTCAATCCTCCCAATCCCGAGTCAAAAACACCTATCATTAATCCTATTCTACCATAAATCTTAAAGAAATACTGCCTGTCAAATGCAGGGGCGGCAGGGATTGAACCTGCGACCTGCGGTTTTGGAGACCGCCGCTCTCCCAGCTGAGCTACGCCCCTTTATCAAAAGTTAAAATAAAAAGTTTTTACTTTTTCACCTCTTTATGTAAAGTATGCTTCCTGCACCAAGGACAATACTTTTTAAATTCTAACTTTTTAGTAACGGTCTTCTTATTTCTTCTAGTGTAGTAATTGATATGACCACACTTAGTACATTTTAATTTTACTAAATATTCTTTTTTCATAATAATCTCTTCTAAATTCTCAAATTAGAAGAGCCGAAGGTGGGAATCGAACCCACGACCTCTTTCTTACCAAGAAAGCGTTCTACCACTGAACTACTTCGGCATTTATTCTTGTGGAGATGCTGTTTCGGTGGGTAGGGTAGGATTCGAACCTACGAAGGCCTAAGGCCGCCAGATTTACAGTCTGGTGCGATTGTCCACTCCGCCACCTACCCCTTTTCTAATATCTTTTCAAATTCCCGAGCCGGAGAGAGGATTCGAACCCCCAACCTTCGCTTTACAAAAGCGCTGCTCTACCATTGAGCTACTCCGGCTTTTCCTCCTTATCTTCTGAATCATCTTTCTGTAAATTCTCCTTTTGCTCTCTATCCTTCTCTCTTAACTGGCACATCAATCCCCGGATTACTTTATCCTCTGCCTGAATAAAAAATCCTTTCACTAAAGCCCAGCAAGCAGAAGAGAAATCTTCCTCATATAAATACAAATACGCTAAATTCCGTACGCTGTCTATATCAGTAGAATCTTTAAGTATTTTTCTCAATAATTTCTTTTCTTCCTTTGCTAAATCAGAAATTAATCCTTGGTCTAAATGAGTTGCTATAAATAAATTCCCTTTCGTGGCCTGTAATTTCCTCTCTGGAAGAGAATTTTTATTTACCTTATACTTTCTTATCTTTTCCAAAGAACTATGAGCGCTTTTTTCTAAACGAAGTAAGATAATTCTTAACCTAATCAAAAACTTCTCACAAAAACTCAACCAATTATGTTTTAAACTCTCTCCCAAATATTGCCAAGAATAACCTTTCTTTTCTTCTTCTTTTTGTTTCTCTTTTGTTTTATCTATTTTATTATTAGTTAAAGAGTCAGAATTCTCTCTATGATTTAATAATAATATCAGACAAACCAAACTAATTAGAACTAAAAGTGAAGGAATAATATTATCCATAATTACTTATCTTATTCCTTCCATTATAACATAATTAACTATCGAAACTATATAATTATTAACACTATATTTGAAATCTGACAAATCTTTTCACTTCTATCTTTTCACCAAATTTTGCTGTTGCCTCAGTTAATAAATCTCCTATAGTTTTGTTCTCATCTTTGATATAGGGTTGTTTAAGCAAACAAACTTCCTGCAGCTCCTTCTCCAATTTGCCCTGAACAATTTTCTCTATAATTTCAGGGGGCTTATTAGATCCTTGTAATTCTTCCGAATACTCCTTTTTCATTCTTTCTATTTCCTCTGTTGGTATATCGTCCGGAGAGATATAACGAGGATTCATAGCAGCAATATGCATTGCTATATTATGAGCCAATTCTTGAAATTCAGCAGTTAGAGAAACAAAATCTGTTTGAGAGCGGAGTTCTACTAACACCCCTACTTTCTTATTAGAGTGAATATATGCTTCTATAATACCTTCTTTTGTTTCCTCTGCCTGTTTCTTCTCTGCTCTCAATTCTCCCTTCTTTTTTAAAATCAACTTTGCCTTTTCCAAATCTCCCTGTGCTTCTTCCAAGGCCTTTTTGCACTCCATTATCGGGGCTTGAGTTTGTTCTCTTAATTTTTGAATATCTTTAATATCAACCATATTTTTAAAATTAACTTTTTTCTTCAAGGGCGGATGTATTTGGCGCTTTCTTATTATTGATTTCTGGTTCTTTTTCTTCTTTTTGTTCCTGCTTTTCTGTCACATCCTCTGCAGCAGGAATTGTATGTTGTACTTCTTGAATTGCCTCCTCTATCCTCTTCATAATATAAGAAATAGAAGATTTAGCGCTGTCGTTAGCAGGTATAGGATAGTCAATAACAGAGGGGTCGTCATCTGTATCCAAAATACTAATTATAGGGATGTGAAGGCGTATTGCTTCTCGCACTGCTGTAGAATGTACTACAGGGTCAACTATAAATAATGCTTGAGGCAAATCTTTCATATCACGTAAGCCGGCAAACTTTTTCTGTAATTTCTCTAACTCTTGAGTTAATCTTATCCTTTCTTGTTTAGTGAACTTCTCCCATTTTCCTGATTGGGAGTCCGCCTCTAATTCTTTCAAATACTCTATCCTTTTCGCCAAAGTATGGAAATTAGTCAATGTTCCTCCTAACCACCTGTTATTGACATAGGGAAAATTATATTTTTGAGCCAACTCAGCAATAACTTTTTTAGCCCCTCCTTGAGTTCCTACCCATAAAATTACTCCTTTGTTTTTAACAATATCTTGAATAAACTTTATTGCCTGTTGCAACAACTCAACTGTTTTCTCTAAATCTATGAAAGTAATAGTAGAATTATTCGGTTCTATAGTAAAATATCTAGCTTTAGGATGAGTGCGAGACCTTTTATGTCCGTAATGCACTCCGGCTTTCTTCATCTCTTCTATTTCTGAATTTTTTGTTGTAGTAATAGAATCTTCAGGCATAATTAAATATATTAAGTACAATTACTTTACCACAAAAAAAGAAGATAATCAAATAAAAAAGGCCCGAATTTCGGGCCCTTAATTTTTTATTTCTCTTAATATTGGGTGGCCAGTTGAAATCCTTCTTGAGGATCCCAATACCATCCTGGCCATTCTATTTTATCAATACCACCAGGAACATAGCTAAAGTTGCCTTCTTCATCGCATTGCAACACAGACTCTACTATCATCCCGTACTTCTCGAACCACTCTCTAGAATCTGTGGCGAACAACGCTCTCCAATTACCTTCTCCGGTCCAAGTAAATTTAACTTCCACTTTTATCTCTTCTTCAGGAACATTAAAATCTCTTGCATAATAACTTCTGTATTTCCTTTCTAATTCTTCAATTACTTTTGCTACATCCAGCTGGTCTTTTTTCCAAACTGTACTCACTTCCGCAGCTGGAATCTCAAACTTCATACCTTTCACTGTGACAGTAACATCTAATTTAAAAGAATACCCATAACCAAAATGGTCATAACGTCTTGCTTGGCTTCTAGTCCAGCCGAAAGCAACTACTTTAGCAGGGGCAAGAATCCTCTTCACATTGTGAAGCAGGGTCCAGCCACTAACAGTAGAAACCCATTTCTCATCCCAATACCACCCATCTCCGGCATAACCTTTCCTAATTGGAATATAATAATTACCTATCCTCTGATATCCTTGCCCAAAGTTCCATTCTTCTACTGGATATTGAGCTATTACTTTTCCTTGAGGAACACCATATACTGCTTTTTCGTATATTACTACCTGATTTTCTCTCACTACCGCATAACCATATTGATATTCAGCAGGTACAATACGGAATCCTACCACATGCATTCTCTCTGTCCCTCCTATCTGCAAGAGGAGGGAATCACCGTAACTAGCCCAAGAGTGCCTTGTTACATACACCACTTTGTGAATGTGGAGAAAATGAGTTCCTGGGAGTTTCTTTAATACTTCACAGGGGATGGTAAATGAGAAATAGCCACTTTCCGTAGGTACAAAAGGAATTCTATGATAACTAGAATGAATATAGTCAAAGTACCACTCAATAAAACCAATACGCGAATCAGTTTGGATAGTTACCATTAAATCATTGTCAGGATTCACAACTTCATAATCTGTGTGAGAAACAATTTTCAGAAATCTCGCAGAATCGAGAGATTCTGCTGAAACGGGTAGCACCGCTATTCCCAACACCAACAACCCCAACGCCAGCATCAATGCTGGCAATTTAATTTTCAAGGTACTCATTACTCACCTCCTTTCCTCTAAATGATAACAAAAATTATTTAATATGTCAAGGTAATAAAAACCGGGGGCTGATTACCCCCGGATTCGACTCCGTTTGAATCGTTTACTTGAAATAGAGAGATAGTCCTATGAGATAAAGAGACGGAGTTAAGTAAAGATAAAAAGAATATTTATAACTCATTTCTCACCTCCTTTCACTAAATTTCCTTCAGCATTCAGCAGACAGCCATCAGAGAAAGGGATAAATTACTAATCATTTTAAATCACCTCCTTTCACTACCTTATTAATTTTCCTCCAAGGATAGAAACAAGCCGAATTCTGTACCTGAATTTATATCTATAAAGTCTTACATGGTAAGAGATAGTCATAATCTAACAGAAAATCCGCATTGTAGGGGAGATAAGCAATTGAGAAGAGCAACTTTTGGAGAAAGAAAACGAATCCCTTGTCTTCCTATATTCATCTCTCCTATCAAACTAGAAGAGAAACTAGGAGGTCCAGCACCACTAACCAACGCAGAAGAAACAAAACTGGAGGAAAAAGTATTACAGAGAAGG
>JAGGZF010000074.1 GCA_021162155.1 bacterium | reverse complement strand
ATTATTGCTACACAAGAAATTCCTATAGAGCGAGGTGATACGATAAAAAGTTTAAGAGAAAAAAGTAACATTGTTTCTAATCAATTGTTACTTCGAACTATAAAAGAGATTATAAAAAATAATGGAAGGATCTCTTCTCATCCGCAGAGGATTAATGAAGGAAAACAATATTTTGTAATGCATCCCCGGCTTCGCGCTGTAGTTGAAAGAAAATTAGAAAATATATAGAAAATATAAAGGAGTCCTCTGTTTTATAAGATTTTAGATTTTTACTATGATAACAATTACATTTACTCGGATTAAAAAAGCTTTATTAAATCCTAAAGCCGCACTTCTTTATTTAAGAAATTATTTATCAGGAGAGATTCTGCGTTGGAAGTTAAAGTTTCAGAAAAACAGGGTAATTCCCAAATTAAGACCTAACCCAAATTTTGTCTTTTTTACAGATATTCCTGAATTTTTTAAAGAGATTAGTGAGCAGGATTTTATTATTCCTACGGCGAATAAATTATCAAACAATGAGTTTAGTTTTTTGGGAGCCCCCTCTACTATACTAAAACCCCTGATATGGAATAAAGATATTAAGTCTGGTTATCAATGGCCTAATGACTTCTATTTAGACTTACGAGAAAATTTAGTTAAGGATTACGATAAAGGAAGAGATATTAAAATGGTATGGGAATTGTCTCGTTTTCACTTTTTAGTACCATTAGCATTGGCTTTTTATAAAACTGGAGAAGAAAAATATCTACAAAAGTGGCAGGAGTTTATAGAAGATTGGATGTTAAATAATCCTGTTTACTATGGCCCTAACTGGATGAACGCTATGGAAGTTGCTATAAGGGCTGCTAATTGGATATTTAGTTGGGAAATAATAAGAAAAAAATTAGGGAGATTAAAGGAGATTAAGTTAGAAAAAGAATTTCAGGAAAGATTTTTTGCTTTTCTATTCAACCACGGGAAGTTTATTTATTCTAATTTAGAATATGCTCCAATTCGTTCCAATCATTATCTTAGCGACTTGGCAGGTTTAATCTATTTAGGTTTATTTTTCCTACCTTATTCTGAAGGAAAGAAATGGCTAAAAAAGGGTATTAGCGGATTAGAAGAAGAAATGTATTATCAAGTTTATGAAGATGGAGTAGATTATGAACTTTCTATTCCTTATCATCGGTATGTAACAGAGTTGTTTTTGTGGTCTGCTTGGCTGTATAGATTAAATGCTAATCCTAACCGATTACAGATACGACTGAAACCTTTATTCTGGAAACGTTTGGCAAAAATGGTGAAGTTTGTGGTGGCCTATACAAAACCTAATAGGTTAGCTCCTCAAATAGGGGATAGTGATGATTCCAGATTTCATTTGGTCTGGGAGGATTATTATTTATGGGAGAGAAGAAATCATTCTGCTGTGATTAAATTATATAATTATGTGTTTAAGGAAGAGAAAACTGCTTTAGAAAACGGAGAGGAAAAAAGTATTTCTTTTCCCCGAGCTGGAATTTATATTCTGAAGGATATCCCGCCGCGCCAGAAAACTAAAGAAGGTTTTTATCTGATTAGTGGTAGAAATAAAGCTTGTTATGGTAGAGGAGGAAGTCATACTCATTGTGATGTCTTAAGTTTTGAATTATTTTGGGGGACAGAAGATATTATTATAGACCCTGGCACTTTTGTATATACCTCTGATTTGAGAGCACGCAATATGTTTAGAGGAACAAGGGCGCATAACACCGTCTTAATAGATAATCAGGAACAGGATAAGTTTGGGTTAGACCCTTTTACTATTGAGCAATTAGCACAATTGAAAGTTATTTCATGGAAGGAAGATAATGAAAAAATAATTTTCTGTGCTCAACATAATGGATACCAGAGATTGAATTCTTCGATTATTCACCAACGAGAATTTCAATACTGGAGAAAACAAAAATTGTTAGTCATAAAAGATACTTTTAAGGGCACAGGAGAACATTTAATAGAGTGGAACTTTCATTTAGCGCCCCAAATTAAAGTGTGGCTAAAAAATCGTAGTTCGGGAGAGAAAAGGGAGATTATTTTGTTGGGGCGAAAGAATCAGTGGTTGTTTTCTGTTCCCGGAAGTTTAGATTGTGTTATTATAGAAGATGAGGTATCTCCTTCTTACGGAGTTAAAACCACAGCCAAGACCATTAGGTGCAGTACTTTTATAGAGAGGGCGCGAGAGTTTGAGTTTAGGATAAAACTAATAACAAAATGAAAATACTGCTTTATACTCAATATTTTCCTCCTGAAACCAATGCTCCTGCTAACAGATGGGATTATTTTACTCGTTATTTAGCAAATAAGGGGCATCAGGTAGTAGTTTTAACTACTTTTCCCCATCATCCCTTAGGAAAAATTTTCCCGGGCTATAAGAATAGATGGTTTTATAAAGAGGAGCGAAATGGGGTGATAGTACTACGAACAGGAATTTTTGTTTCCTCTTCTTCTAAATTTTGGGCCAGAGCGCTTAATTATTTGAGTTTTTCCTTTAGTAGTTATTTGAATTCTGGAAGGGTAGAAAATCCGGATTTAATAATAGCTTCGGTTCCTCCTCTTACTGTGGGGATAGTAGGACAATGGATATCTTCTCGAAAGCGAATACCATTGGTGGTTGACTTGAGAGATTTCTGGCCCGAGGCAGCATCTAGCACCGGATATTTATCATCAGGTGGTTTTCTTTATCGGTGCGCCCGTCAAAGAGCACGTTCTCTTTATCAAAAAGCCCGGGTTATTTTGGTAAATTCTCCCGGTTTAGCAGAGGAATTGGTGCTGGGCTATGGTATCTCTCGGGGTAAAATACAATTGGTATATAATGGAGCTGATATAGAATTTTTTGAATCAGGGAATCCAGAAATAATAGACAAGCGTTATAATTTAAAGAATAAATTTGTTGTTCTGTATACAGGATTATTAGGATTTGCTCAATCTCCTGTGGTAATGATAGAAGCCGCCAGAATATTACAAAAGCATAAAGATATTGTCTTTTTAATAGTGGGAACTGGACCCAAATATCCAGAGTTAGAGAGAAAAGTACAGGATTATCATTTACAGAATGTTGTTTTGACAGGTTTAAGGCCTAGACAAGAAATGCCATCTTTCGTGCAGAGAGCAGATATTTGTCTGGTTCCTTATAAGAATTCTCCGGTGTTCAGAAGAAACATTCCTTCCAAGATATATGACTATATGGCTGCTGGCAAACCTATTATTATAAATTTAGAAGGAGAAGCAAGTAAGATTATTTTATCAGCCCAAGCCGGAATTTTAATAAAACCCAATGATGCTCAATCTTTAGCCCAAACGATTTTAGGACTGAAAGAGAATAAAATTTTGAGAGAGAAAATGGGATTTTGCGCCCAAACTTATGCCAGACGCCATTATCATAAAAGAGAAATAGGGGAATTATTAGAGGCAGTTTTACGTTATGTTATCCACAAGAGTTAAAATCTTTTTTCTTTTTTTAGGAGACCTGATTATTTTTAGTGCTGCTTTGTTGCTGGCTAACTGGATTAGATTCGGCACTGCTCTTTATCAGAAAGAGTTTATAATAAGCATAAAGTATTTTGCTGTAGTTTTTTCTATTTGGTTCCTGTTGTTTTTCATTAGTCGTCTTTATGAACTTCCTTATTTACGCAACAGGAAAGAGTTTTTTGTTTTAGCATTGAAATTATTTATTGTAGGGGCATTGCTCTCTTTGCTCATTTTTATCATTTGGACACCTCAATATGTGCCTAAAGTAGTTCTGTTCTTGACTTTGTGTTTCTCTTTAATAGGTTTGACTTTGTGGAGAACTATCTTTAATTTTCTTGTAGTAATTCCCAAAGTGCCGGTGCTTCTTTTGGAAGAAGCACCAGAGAGAGAGTATTTGGAAAAATTTATTCGCGAGAATCCTCAATTGGGATATTATTTAGCAAGAAAGGAGGACATTCGGCCCGGGCAAAAATGTATAGTAGTGACAAATAACACCTCAAAGCATCTTTTTCCAAACAACAAGAATGTTATTTTTATGCATTTTGGAGATTTTTATGAGCAAATTACACAGACCGTTCCTTTGTCGCAATTAAATGAGGAATTCTTTAAGAAAAATTATAAATATAATATTGTTTATGAATTTATAAAAAGGATGTGTGATATTATTGGAGGAATTATTCTGTTGATAATATCCTTGCCTTTGTGGCTGATAATAGCACTTTTAATAAAAATTACTTCTGAGGGACCAGTATTATATCGTTCTAAACGAGTGGGATTACATCAAAAGGATTTTTTGATTTACAAATTTAGGACGATGGTTAAGGATGCTGATAAAATAGGTCCTGCCTGGACTTTAAAAAATGATACTCGTATTACATGGTTTGGTAAATTATTACGTAAAACTCATTTAGACGAATTACCCCAAGTTTTAAATATCATAAAAGGAGATACTTCTTTTATAGGGCCTAGGCCGGAAGAGAAAAAATTAGTAGAATTATTCAAGAAAGAAATTCCATTTTACGAGAAGCGTTTCTTAATTAAACCCGGTATAGTTGGTTGGGCCCAGATTAATTATCCTCATGGCTCTTCTGTTGAGGATGCTAAACATAAATTAGAATATGATTTTTACTATCTTAAGCACCGTTCTTTAATATTTGATTTTCTTATTGCTGTAAAGGCCTGGAGGATTCCTTTTGAAATCCCTACCCATTAGGGGTTGATTTTGGAAAGAAAAAGGAGATATAATAAAGGAGTAAAATATAATTTATGGCTAATCAACAATTAATTGACTACATAAAGAAAAGCCTTAGTCAGAATATTAGTAAGGAAGCGATAAAAAATGCTTTACTCTCTCGTGGTTGGCCCGAGAAAGAAATAGAGCTGGCTTTTCAGTCAGTAGAGGGTGTAAAATCCCAAGTTACTGAATCTCCTCCTACTCGTCTTTTATCTTTTAAAGAACTATGGAATAAAACTGTTGCTTTTTACAAGCAAAGATTTTTGTTTCTGATTGCTGTTGCTTTAGTGCCATCTTTAGTCGCTTCACCCTTCTTCTGGTTTGCTATTAGAATTATTCAGAATGGAACTCTTACTTTGGCTCATAATGTGATAACTCTAATTATACTGTTTCTTATTGAAATACTTCTGGGGTGGTTTATTGATATTAGTTTGCTTTATGCAATAAAAGAACCATCAGAAAAAAGCCTTTTATCTGTCTATCGGAAAGGATGGGCTAATTTTTTTAGTTTCTCTGTAATAAGGTTGCTCGTTATATCTATATCTCTAGCCCCTGCATTAGTAGTTTTGTTCTGTGGTTTGTCTTCTAAAGAAATGGGGTTTCTTCCTTTTTACTCTATCGCCAGCGGCACATTGGCGTTGATACCAGGACTTATCTTTTTTCTTTATTTTATTTTTGCGGAATTTATATTAGTTTATGAGAACAAACGGGGAATTAACGCTTTGATGAGAAGCAAGTTTTATACTTCAGGATTGATTAATAAGGAGATTTTTCCTCGGATAATTTCTCTGGGCTTTTGCCTTATCCTGTTAATGCTTGCTGTAAACTTTGTCTTTATTTTAATGGGAATTCCTGTCAGAGAGACTATAATGCAAATGATAAACACTGCTATCATCACGCCTTTTAGGTTAGTTTTTATCTTTTTCTTATATTCTAATATTCGCGCCCTTAGAGGAACCGCGGTTTTTTCAGTAAAACAGAAAAGCAAAACATTTTTCCTAGTACTGGCTATAATAGGAGTAATATTTTTGGTAATGATTCCCTTTCGTTTATATTCGTTTTTAAAGGAGAAAACAAGGGCTTTTCAGAGAATCCTTTCTCCTGTTGTCTCTGTAGAGCAAAAATCTCTAAAGGTGGGGAAAATTTCAACTGCGAAGGCTTGGAGAATTCCTTTTGAAATCCCTACCCATTAGGGGTTGATTTTGGAAAGAAAAAGGAGTATAATAAAGGAGAGTGAGTGCTGGAGAGAGAAAGATTTTTAATATCTTTCTATCTCGCTCCTTTGTTGGACCCCTCCTTCGGGAGGGGTTTTGTCTTTACAGTGTCTTGTATTATTATTGTTTTTTATTTACAATATAGATGGGTCCGGAGGATGAGCACTCACTCAGTAACAACAAAAGGAGT